>DATCYX010000594.1:0-2511 GCA_036526235.1 Anaerolineales bacterium
CCCAGGATTTTTGCGATGTGAGCAGAGATCAGTCCGATCGAGCCTGGTCCGGTCACAACCACCGTCTCCCCCGGCCTGACCCACCCAATGCGTTCATAACCGTATAACACCGTCCCAGCCCCTGTCAAAACAGCACCCTCTTCAAAAGCGATGCTTTCCGGGATCTTGTGCAGGGTGTTAACGTGGCAGGCTGCATACTCGGCGTAGCCGCCATTGGAACTAAAGCCATAATGGCGGTGGCCTTTTTCGTGGTTGCCATAGTTCAGGCAGGTGGTGTACAGGCCGCGCAGACAGTTCTCGCAGCGATAACAGCCCTTGTGTGGCTCTACTGCCACCCGGTCCCCTTCACGGAGTTCGGTCACATCCGGCGCGAGGGCTACCACTGTGCCCGTGAACTCATGGCCGGGGATGAACTCGCCTAATTTAGAGTATCCCTTCCAGCCTTTGGCAATGATGGCGGGATCGCTGCCACAGATGGCAACCGAATGGACTCTGACCAGCACCTCGCCCACTTCCAGGGTGGGCACAGGGACTTCGGTGACCCGCAAATCACCATAGTCGAACAACACTGCGGCTTTCATAGTCTTTGGGATGCCCATTGTTTCTCCTCTTTCTTATTCTCAAGGTTCCAGCACAACCTTCACAGCCTGGCCACTTCGAGATAGCTCGAAGCCTTGCTCCCAAGCCTCCAGCGGCAAGACATGTGTAATAAACTGCGAAGGATTGATCGCGCCGCGCTCGAAGAGGGACAGCGCTCTTTCCCAACTCGTGTATTTGGAACTGTAGCTGAATGATACCGTCAACGCCCGAAACATAGCCTGGCGATAGGGGATTTTGATCTCATCTGCAGGTGGCTGGCCGATGATGCCCACCCGTCCCAGGCGACGCGCCAGTTGAAAAGCCTGATTAATCGCTGGTAGGGCGCCTGACAGCTCAATGACCACGTCCGCGCCTTCGCCATGTGTCAGGTCATTCACCAGCCCTGCCAAGTCTTCCTTCATCACATTGACCACATGGTCTATGCCTATTTCACGCCCTTTAGGCAGACGGGCGATTTCATCGCGGTCAATGCCCGTAACGATCACTTTTGAGGCGCCCTCCTCCTGTGCCATCTTAGCTGCCACCAGGCCGATGGGACCACAGCCCAAAATCACGACAACATCTTCAGGGTTGATTCCCGTCCGATCCAGCATGCCATGCGCGGCGACAGCTGATGGCTCGGTAAACGCCGCCTCGACAAAACTTAATTTCTCAGGGATGCGATGTAATAACCACGCAGGGACCTTGATGAATTCCGTAAACGCCCCATCCGTAAAATAGCCTGGGGCACGCTTGGCACTGCACGCAAAAGCGTTGCCCGTCAGACACTGCCGACAATGCCCACAGGCTCCAATATGCTGTTCCGAGACCACGCGGTCGCCAACCTGCCAGCCCGAAACACCCGCGCCAATCTCGGCAATTTCGCCTGCGAACTCATGCCCAATGACCACTGGTGGCGTATACGGGTGCTGGTCATCCTGGATCTTGAGATCGCTGCCGCAAATTCCGCACGCTCGCACGCGGATCAAGGCTTCGTCTGCGCCGATCTGCGGAACGGGAACTTCACGCAGCTCTAAATTTCCTGGCCCCTTAACCGTCTTCACCAAAGCGCGCATTTAGCCTCCTTATGGGTGCATCAAGATACGGATCGGATCGCCTTCGCGCTCCAGAAACATCTTCCAGGCTTTCGAAAAATCAGTCAATGGCATTTGGTGTGTGATCAATGGCGTTACATCTACCAAGCCTTTTTGCATCAACACATTCGCGCGGCGTGAAATGCTTTGCGGATTGGCAACTGAGCCGAAGATGTTCAAGTGACCGCGCACGATGATGCTCAAATCTATATTCAACTCACGCCCAGGGCTGGTTGCACCGCCGAGGACAACGCGCCCACCCCGCCGCGCCATTTCCAGTGACTGGCGACCTGCTTCGGCAGAACCAGCGAATTCGACCACCAAGTCAACACCTTTGCCATCCGTCAAGTCACGCACAACTTGGGCAGGATTGATATCTTGTTGCGCTATGACAATCTCATCCGCGCCCATCTGCCGCGCCATCTCCAATCGCTGGCGGTCTAACGCAGTGCCCACAACGATCAACCTGCCAGCCCCCAGCGCGCGCGCCACCTGTACCGATAGCAATCCCAGCGCTCCAGGGCCAACGACGGCCACAGTCTCGCCACCGTGCACTCCCCCGGCGCGCGTAAAGGCCCATAGCACTATACCAAGCGTGTCAGTGAAAGCCGCGTGGTTGGCGTCCAAGCCTTCGGGCATCACATGCGCAGCGCGTGCCGGGATAGCACAAAATTCAGCCAATCCGCCTGGCACGGTGAACCCGATGTGCGCGTGACCTGTTTCAGGATGTCCGTAATTTTCGCAAAGGTTATAGAGACCTTCCAGGCAGCGCTCGCATTTTCCGCAGCCGACATGCGCTTCTACGCCAACAAGATCGCCTTTACGCAAGCCTTTTACA
>DATCYX010000595.1:0-11427 GCA_036526235.1 Anaerolineales bacterium
TGGCAAATTACCAACGCGCCAGGGAAAATTTTGGTAAAAATCCCATCTTCTGACCTCACGCTTGCTCTCTTGCAGATTTCTCTAGCTTGTTCTATACTTTTCCAAAGGTTGGCTAATGAACCCGATCCGCATCGGCATCGATATTGGCGGGACATTCACCGATTTTGTCATCTTTCGTCCTGAAACTGGACGCATCGAGACGTTTAAATTACCTTCTACGCCTCACCACCCTGCCGAGGCGGTGTTAACGGGTTTAAGGCGCGTGATTGGCTCGGAGAATAATCTTGTCATCGAGATAATTCATGGCTCGACCGTTGCTACAAACGCACTTCTGGAGCGCAAGGGAGCACGCACCGCCATTATTACGACACGCGGCTTTGGTGATGTAATCCAAATTGGTCGCCAGGACCGTCCTTCTCTATATGATTTAAACTTTGTCCCGGCCCAACCACTTGTGCCGGAAGATCTGAGGTTTGAAGTAGATGAGCGTGTGAACAGCAGTGGCAATGTCCAGCGTGCATTAAGCGTTGAACAGGTTAAGGAAATTTCTTCCTATCTAAAACAACATAATCCCGAATCGATTGCTATTTGCCTGCTCTTTTCTTTCCTATATCCTGAGCATGAGCGGCGAATTGCCGAGCAATTACGCCAAGAAGGATATTTTGTTTCATTATCCTGCGAGGTATTGCCGGAATTCCGTGAGTACGAGCGAACCAGTACAACCGTGGTTAACGCCTATGTATCGCCAGTCTTGGATGCTTATCTCGATCAATTGGAAACGGAATTGCGCTCAATCTCAAGTTCAAAACTGCAGATTATGCAATCCAACGGCGGTGCGATTAGCCCTTATGAAGCTCGGCAAAAGGGTGTGCACTGCATCTTATCTGGACCTGCTGGGGGTGTTATTGGGTCACAATATATTGCCAATCAAACTGAGGTAACAAACGAAACCAGTACTGGTTCGGAGGATTCACTTAAACTGATCACTTTTGATATGGGTGGCACCTCCACAGATGTGTCGTTGCTGGTTGGAGAGCCAAACATTACCACTGAAGCCACAATCAGCGAGTTGCCCATTCGGATCCCTCTATTGGACATCCATACAATCGGCGCGGGAGGTGGATCTATAGCATATGTTGATGCGGGAGGTGCATTGCGCGTCGGTCCTCAAAGCGCTGGAGCTGACCCTGGTCCAGCTTGTTATGGGCGCGGTGAGTTACCAACTGTGACTGATGCTAACTTAGTTCTTGGTCGTTTGGACCCAGATTATTTCTTGGGCGGTAAAATGCCATTAGAGGCCGAGCGATCAAGACAAGCGCTTCATAAGCTTGGCTTATCCCTCGGATTGGACAGCGTGAATGCTGCCCTTGGAGTGATTGAAGTTGCCAATGCGCATATGGAACGCGCTCTGAGGCTTATCTCTGTTGAGCGTGGTTACGATCCCGCTGAATTTACCCTGCTTTCCTTTGGAGGTGCTGGCGGCCTTCATGCCTGTATGTTAGCCAAAAAAGTTGGGATGCACAAGATTATCATCCCTCCATACGCATCTGTACTCTCTGCCCTGGGCATGCTGGCTGCCAATGTAATCAAAGACTACTCATTGACTGTGATGTTGCCCGGCGATACTCAAATAGACACAATTGAGAGTGCCTATGCTCCTATGGTAGAACGCGCTATGCTTGAATTGCAAAAGGAAGGTTTTTCAGAAGATCTAATTCATATCGAACGCAATCTCGATATGCGCTATAAGGGGCAATCTTATGAGTTAATTGTTCCGTTTTCAGATCGCTGTCTTGAAGAATTTCAAGCTTTACATCACAGGGAATATGGATATTTTCGTGCAGAAGCGCCAATTGAGATTGTCAATTTGCGGGTACGCTCTATTGGCAAGGTAGTACCACCGTCACTGCGGTTAAATAAAGACGCAGGCCTGGACCCGGCACGTGCCTATATTGGGTCTCGACCTGTTATATTCCACGAAGGATCACTTCCAACCCCCTTTTATCGTGGAGAGGAATTATTGCCTGGAAACCAAATTGCAGGGCCGGCTGTTATTGTCAGGGATGATACGACCATTTTGCTTTTGGACGATGTTAGCGGATCAGTGGACACATTTGGTAACCTTTGGCTGCAAATTCACAGCGAGGAATACGGACAATGAACCCAGAGGTGAGGGTAGACCCCGTACGCGTAGAGGTCTTTAAACACCTCTACGCTTCAATTGCAGAGGAGATGGGGGTCGTCCTGCGTAAAGCTAGCTACTCCCCCAATATCAAAGAACGCCGCGATTTCTCCTGCGCGATATTCGACGAAAGAGGGACCATGATCTCGCAAGCGGCTCACATACCTGTCCATTTGGGTTCTATGCCTCTCTCGGTCAGATCAGCGATAAGCGCTTTTACATCTGCTTCCCACCCTGAAGGATTCCGCCCTGGCGATATGGTCATTCTTAATGATCCCTATCGTGGCGGGACACACTTGCCGGACATCACCCTCATCGCACCAGTGTTTCTGCAGTCAACTGGAGGAGATGAAAATCTCATGGGATATGTCGCCAGCCGTGCCCACCATGCTGATGTAGGCGGCATTTCGCCAGGCTCAATGTCCATTGCACGGGAGATATTCCAAGAAGGGATTGTTATCCCGCCTATAAAGCTGTTTGATGGTGGGCAAATTAACCAATCTGTACTCGACTTGATCCTTTCGAATGTGCGCACGCCTCAAGAGCGTCTGGGCGATTTATGGGCGCAGGTTGCCGCTAACCAAAGGGGAGTTACCCGTTTCTTAGAGATAATCAATCGCTACGGTGTTCATGAAGCTCGCTTGTATATGCAATTATTACTGGCATACTCCGAGAGGATGACCCGTCGTCTATTGGAGGCTATCCCAGATGGTGAATATCTATTCGAAGATTATTTGGACGACGATGGGATAAATTTGGAGCCAGTGCCAATTCGTGTGAAAATCACCGTCTCTGGCGACGAAGCGATCTTTGATTTTTCAGGGTCTGGAAAACAGGTTCAGGGCAGCCTCAACGCAGTCTATGCAATCACTTTATCGGCTGTCAATTATGTAGTGCGCTGTTTGGTTGGTTTAGATGTGCCCAATAACGGTGGTTGCCTTGCCCCTGTAAAGTTGATTGCCCCTAGAGGGACAGTGGTGAATGCAGAACATCCTGCTCCAGTGGCAGGAGGAAACGTAGAAACCTCTCAGCGCATCGTCGATGTACTCCTGGGGGCGCTGGCATTGGCTTGCCCTGGACGTGTTCCAGCTGCCAGCCAGGGCACAATGAATAACATCACCATTGGGGGGTGGGATCCAGACCAGAATAATCTATTTACTTATTACGAGACGGTTGGAGGAGGCATGGGGGCGCGCCCGACCAGCGATGGTCCCACCGCGATGCATAGTCACATGACGAACACGCTTAATACCCCGATTGAAGCCTTGGAATATGCCTACCCACTACAAGTTGTTCGCTACGAAATCAGGAGAGGATCGGGGGGTCAAGGTGAATTTAATGGCGGCGATGGTATTTGTAGGGATATCAAACTGCTAGCAGACGCCCAGGTTAGTCTAATTAGCGAGCGCAGGCACATCCCTCCCTATGGTCTTGCTGGGGGGCAACCAGGGTTGCGCGGAGAGAATGTCTTGATTAAGGGGATTGAAGAATATCAGCTACCAGGGAAAGGGACATTTGATTTGAAAGACGGGGATATTTTGAGTATCCGCACGCCAGGCGGTGGAGGCTACGGTGATGTCGAGCCCTTAGCGTAACTTCTGCCACGCACCAACCCAGGGCTTGCCCATGCGATGGCGAGGAGAAACCTGTACATCTATCAATTTTTGACGAATCTGGTAGACAATCTTTTCAGCACTTGCCCAATCATCTTGCAATAATGCTTTTCGCAAACTCTCCGCCAGCTGTTTTGCCCAGAGCCATTCCAAACGAAAACGGTCTGCCTTCACCCAATAACCGCGTTTTTCCCATGCCAAAACCGATTGGTCGATAGTGTTAGAGATGGCTTCAAGGGAAAGTATGACAAAGGCGAGCATGTCGCGCGCCTCCCCCCTAGGATAGCTCTTCTCAGAATATTCATTTAGAGCCAAGACAACTGCCTTGGACACCCTATTGCGAAGCGAACCGACATTATCTGGGTTGATTATACGTCCCAAGTGTTTCTCCTCGATATAAATAGTTCTCCAAGTTGATTATTTGACAGTCCTCTGAGAAAATTAAACCCTTTCCAAGGTACAATTAGTTACTCATTATAGCACCTTGAGCGTTCGATATTTTATAAACCAATTATTGACGATGAAACCTGCTGAGGATATAATCCCCGAGCAAATAATCTCAGACAATGTCGTTGGGGAAGTGCTGGAATTGGCAGACAGGCTTGACTTAGGATCAAGTGCCGCAAGGCGTGAGGGTTCAAGTCCCTCCTTCCCCACTTATCGCCAATGGAGAGCCCGCTTTTAAAATACGAAGGCGGGCTTCTTCATATATTTTTCTAACAACTACTAAATGTTTCGCATGATATAATCCTGCCGTCTTTAGCGTTTACTGAAAGGAATTTCAACTTGAAAATTGATATCCAACCTCGTGAAGATCATCAGGTCATATTGACTGTAGAAGTCGAGCCCCAAATGTTAGAGGATGCCAAGGCGCGAGCTGCCCGCCACATCTCTAAGCACACGAAAATCCCTGGTTTCCGCCCTGGCAAAGCCCCTCTTGCCGTAGTTCAAAGGACTGTCGGTGCAGAGGCTATTTTAGAGGAAGCCGTTGAATTATTAATTAATGATGTCTATCCGAAAGCCCTCGATGAGAGTGGTATTGAACCATATGGACCTGGCTCGTTGGAAAATGTCAAGAGCATGACCCCACCAGTATTTGAATTTATTGTGCCTTTAAGAGCAGAGGTCGAGCTGGGCGATTATCAGTCCATTCGGTTGCCGTATGAGTTGAGTGATATCCGTGACGAGGAAGTGGAGAATGTAATATCCGGTTTGCTCGAACAGCAAGCTGTTGTTGAACCAGTCGAGAGAAAGGCACAAGAAGGAGATCTTATATATCTTCACCTTGATGCCCATCGTAAGCAACCAAAGGAAGGCGAGTCACAAACTATCATTGATAATAGAGCTATCCCAGTCGTGGTTCTAAAAGAAGATGACGATAGCAGTAATGATTGGCCATTTCCTGGTTTCTCCCGCAAATTGATCGATTTATCTTCTGGCGAGGAGGTCAGCTTTGAGTATGACTTCCCTGAAGATGCTGCCAATGAATCGTTGCAAGGTGTTAAAGCCGATTTCCATGTGTCTGTCGATGCGGTAAACTCGAGAACATTACCTGAACTAAACGATGAATTTGCTCAATCGGTGGGCGATTTTCCCACTTTAGATTCTCTGCGTTCCCAGATTCGCAAGAATCTTGAAGAACAGAACCTTGAGATGTATCATGAGACCTATGATGAGGATCTGCTCGAAAAAGTCGTTGAAATGTCGAGCATTAAATATCCGCCACAGATGCTCGAACACGAGATCGATCACTTGATCCAACACCTCAAAGAACGATTGGAGCGACAGCGTTTGGACATGGACCTTTATCTAAAATCTCGTCAAATGGATTTAGATGGTCTTAGAGAAGAGTTAAAACCTTTGGCTGAAGCTCGAATCAAGAAATCACTGGTCCTGTTTGATGTTGCCGATCAATTGAAAATTAATGTCAGTCCAGATGATTTGCAAGCGGAAACCGAACGTACTTTAGGTGATTTTTCCCGCATTATGCCCGAAAAAGAATTTCGTAAAATGGTCGCTTCGCAAGAGGAAAGATCAGACCTGATTGGCAATATCATGATGGATATGATCATCGTGCGTGCTAAAGAGCAATTGCGTGATATCGCTCGTGGATTAGAGCCTAAATCTAGTGATCAACTTCAGGAAACTGATGATACTGAAAAACCTGCCGCCGAGGTAGAAAGTGAAAATGCTTCTTCGGAAACGGTGGACGGAGAAGACGAAGAGAATAACTAGCCCCATAATTCTGGGGACAAACAGTGATTTGATCGCATAATTTTGTGTATCGAAGAGAGGCAAATAGTATATGGTTACAAATCCCCTTTCCTTAATCCCTACGGTAATAGAAACCTCGGGACGCGGTGAACGATATTTTGATATCTATTCGTTATTGTTGCGGAATCGCATCGTATTTCTCGGCACACCTATCAATGATCAGATATCAAATTTAATTGTCGCCCAACTGCTGTACCTGAGCAGCGAAGACCCAGAGGCTCCAATACAGATGTATATTAACTCGCCTGGGGGGCAGGTATATGCTGGGATGGCAATATATGATACGATGCAAATGATACCTAACCCACTAAGTACCCTTGCAGTCGGCATGACAGCTTCCTTTGGAACGATTCTCCTAACTGCAGGGACAAAAGGTCAACGATACGCGCTCCCAAATGCCACAATCCACATGCATCAGCCGTTAGGTGGCGCCCAGGGACAAGCGTCAGATATCGAAATACAAGCACGCGAAATCCTTCGCCTGAAGGACAAGTTAAACGAAATTTTAGCCAAGCATACCAATCAGAGTGTTGAGACAATCGAGAAAGATACGAACAGAGATTTCTATCTCGATGCCGAGGGAGCTGTTGAGTACGGTTTGGTGGATCAGGTTATGGAGCTACCTAACCCCAAACAAAGTGGGTAAAACGCTCTGACCACTGAGATCATTCCCCCTCCATGCAAATTGCTGCATGGAGGGGGAATATTATCAGGAGGTATTTATGCTTCATCCGTCGACATTCTCTATCGTGATGTACGATGCGAAAGAAAAAGCCTGGGGGATAGTAGTGGCATCAAAATTCCTGGCTGTGGGTTCGGTAGTGCCTTGGGCTCGTGCTAATGCAGGTGCAGTTGCTACACAATCTTTCGCGAACACCACTTATGGGAATCGAGGATTGACTTTGATGGAAGCAGGGCATTCTGCTGAAGAAACCCTAGCGTTACTATTGGATGATGACCCCGAGCGAGAATTGCGACAGGTTGGGTTAGTTGATGCCCAAGGGAGATCAGCTACATATACTGGGAGCTCCTGTTTTGTGTGGGCGGGCGGCCTGAGTGGTGACGGTTTCGCGATTCAAGGTAATATACTCGCCGGAGAACAGGTTATTCTTGCAATGGAAGCATCATTAAGGGAAAACACAGAGAAAACAATTATATGGCGCTTGTATAATGCTCTGCTAGCCGGCGACCAGGCTGGAGGAGATCGACGCGGCAAACAAAGCGCAGCCATTCTGGTGGTCAAAGCTCAAGCTGGCTATGCTGGCTTCAATGATCGTTGGGTGGATTATCGTGTGGACGACCACCATGAACCTGTCAAGAGACTAGGTGAGCTTTTAAATCTGCATGAACTTTACTTTGGAAAAAGTCCCTTAGAGGAGCGTGTTCGCCTGGTTGGCGAACCCCTGCGTCAGCTTCAAGATATTATGGCGAAATTCGGGTATTACCGGGGTCGTTTCCACGGAGAATACGACGCTCCAACCCAGACCGCTCTGAGAGCATTTATTGGCAATGAAAACTTTGAAGACCGCACAAATTTCGATGCAGGATTGATCGACCGACCTGTCTTGGAACACCTGTTAAGCCGGTTTGGATAAACTCTATGAAAACACCCACAACCGCTGATATCGAAGCGCTGATCCTGGACATGGATGGAGTATTGTGGCGGGATGATCAGCCTATTGGCGATTTGAAGGCAATATTTTCCCAAATCCAACAGCAAAGATGGCAGGTAACTCTCGCCACGAACAACGCAACGCGCTCAGTAGAACAATATCTTAATAAACTTAAAGGTTTTGGCGTATCACTCAACCCAGATCAAATAGTCAATTCAGCCCAAGCGGTGGTTCATTACTTAGCCATAAATCACCCCTTGGGTGGCAATGTGTATGTCATCGGAGAAGAGGGGTTGCTGCATACTCTGGCTGAGTATAATTTTCAACATAGCCTTGAAAACCCAATAGCGGTGATCGCAGGAATGGATCGGGAATTGACATATAAAAAGCTGCGCCAAGCAACTTTGTTGATACGGGCAGGCATCCCATTTATCGGTACAAACCCGGATCGCACATTCCCCACTCCTGATGGTCTGGTTCCGGGAGCAGGCGCAATTCTTGCCGCTCTGGAAGCTTCTACATCTATCTCGCCCATTATTGTCGGCAAACCCTCGCCTGAAATGTACATGGTAGCAATGGATAGAATGGGTATAAAAACAGAAGCTACATTGGTTGTCGGTGATCGTCTGGAAACTGATATTGCAGGGGCGCAGAAACTTGGTTGTCCAACAGCACTGGTGCTATCTGGGGTAACAAGCTGGCAAGCGGCTCAATCCTGGAGCCCACGTCCGGAGTGGATTGAACCAGATCTGGCTTCTTTATTGAACCGTTTAGTAGGATAAAAAATGAATGAGCGAGAACAGCAATTCATATTTGATATCGACTACGAAGGTTTAGTATCGATAATTGAATCATGGGGAGAGCCTCTATACCGGGCGCAACAAATCTGGCAGGGCTTGTATAAAAATCTCTGGAATGAACCAGATCATTTTACGACATTGTCTACCAAGCTGCGTAAGAAGCTGGCTGAAGAGTTTACATTTTACCAAATAGAGCCGGTTCAAGTTCTTACTTCTGGGGATAAAGAGACTGAGAAGACGCTCTTTCGTCTTTCTGATCAGCGCGCAATTGAGGCGGTATTGATGCGCTATAATAAGCGTCGGACGCTGTGCATATCTACCCAGTCCGGTTGCGCTATGGGATGTGTTTTTTGCGCCACTGGACAGATGGGATTTCAACGCAATTTAAGTAGTGGCGAGATCGTTGAACAAGTCATTTATTTCGCTCGGAAATTGCGGGCACAAGATGATAAAGTGTCCAATGTGGTCATCATGGGTATGGGTGAACCTTTTCATAACTATGATGCAACGATGCAAGCGATTGAACGGTTGAATCACCCTGAAGGGATGGGGTTGGGTGCGCGCCGATTTACAATTTCGACGGTAGGCTTGGTCCCAGCCATAAAGCGCTTCACTGCTGAACACAGGCAGATCAATTTGGCAGTATCATTACACGCCTCCGATGATGACCTTCGTTCTTCGATGTTGCCAATCAATAAGAAATATCCGATAAGCGAATTGATCCAGACCTGTCGAGATTATGTGAAGCAAACCCGACGAAGGATCACGTTCGAGTGGGCGTTGATCAGGGATGTTAATGATAGTATTGACCAGGCAAGGCAACTGGCTGAATTACTGCAAGGAATGTTATGTCACGTGAATGTGATACCACTAAATCCAACTCAGAGGTATACAGGTCAAGCGACGACTCGCCAACGCGCCCTTGCCTTTAAGTCAGAGCTGGACGAACGTGGGGTTCCCTGCTCCATTCGCCTGCGGAGGGGCATTGATATTCAAGCAGGGTGCGGGCAATTAGCGATAGAAGTATAGGCAAGTTTCAAAAGTTTGGAGGTTGCTATGTCCGATCAGATTTACCGACTCATCTATCCAGTTTCTTTACTGAGTGTCCCGGTAATCAATCAGCTCATCCGTCGCTACGACATAACCGTCAATATATTACGTGCACATATTGGAGGGGAAAACCGCTGGATGGAAGTTCAATTAACCGGTGATCCTATGGTTATCGAAGATGCTATCCATTGGCTGAAAGATCAGGGGATCGAAGTTACATACTAATTTCGAGTATAAAAAATCATGACTGAAAACGATGCCGAATTAAACGCTCGACGGATTCGAGCTGCGCTTGAGATTCAACGAACTGACAGCGCAATAGCAATCCTCTACGAGTTGCGCCCTGCAGATCGAGCCGATGTCTTCAATATGCTGAGTGATACAGAGCAGGAGATCTTGCTGCCTTTGTTGGATATCCCGGCAACTGCAGACCTTTTGGAAGAGTTAGAGGATCAGGATGCTCTGGATGCAATTGGAGATTTTTCACCAGAGAAACTGGGGGATGTTCTAGATGAAATGCAGCCTGATGAGGCAGCAGATTTATTAGGGGATCTTTCACCAGAACAGGTCACCCAAGCACTGGCGCACATGGAAGATGCCGATGATGTTATCCCATTACTCGGCTATCCTGATGAAACTGCCGGTGGTTTGATGACCACTTCATTTATCGCCTTGCGAAGGCACACAACTGCTGAGCAGGCGATTGAATTTATGCGTCAGGTCGAGCTGGAAACAGAAGTCCCGTACTACCTGTTCGTTGTTGATAGAGAAAAACGGCTGATTGGAGTGATTGGTTTACGGAAAATTATTGTGGCGCAACCATCTACTACGATGGAAACAATCATGGATCGTGAAATTGTATTCGTCACTGTGACCACTGACCAAGAGGAAGTCGCCCGAGTAATATCTCGTTATGATCTGGCTGCTGTGCCAGTGGTGGACGAATCAGGACGTTTGATAGGTGTGATCACGCACGATGATATCGTTGATGTGCTAGAAGATGAAACCACTGAAGATATTCTTCACTTGGGAGCTATAGAATCTGGACCCATCATTGACAAACCGTATTGGACTCAAAAAATGATGGATGTGGTTCGTTCCCGATTTTTTTGGCTGCTCTTCTTATTCGTTGCCGAAACATTTACTGGCACGGTATTGCGTCACTATGAAGTTGAATTAAAAACAGTGGTTGCCTTAACGTTTTTTATTCCGCTGTTGATTGGAACGGGTGGGAATGCAGGGTCTCAAACTGTTGCAACGGTAATCCGCGCGCTAGCCTTGCGCGAAATACGCCCCAAAGATGCATTCCGTGTATGGCTGCGAGAGTTAAAAACCGGCATCGTTCTTGGGGTAATGATTGGTTTTGTTGCCATAGGCGGGGCGCTATTGTTAGGTGTGACGATTGAGTTAGCCATAACCGTAGGTGCAACCATCACGGCGATCGTTGTATGGGCAAATTCGGTGGCTTCCCTGGTACCAATTGTTGCTAGTCGATTTGGGGTTGATCCAACTGTGCTTTCTGGCCCTCTAATGGCGACCTTAATTGATGGAACTGGATTGTTAATATATTTCTCTTTGGCTGTTCTAATTCTGCCGCAGCTATGATTGAATCGTACAGCGATCAATTGAATTGAGGAGATGCTTAAACGACCGTAAAGGTAATACTTAACCCATACGCAGGGCGATGGTTAGGCCTGGCAAAAAAAGAAGCCATTGAAACGGCGCTTAGAGAAGCCGGGGTGAATTTTGAGCTTGAATTAACAGACAGGGCTGGCCATGCAACGGAATTAGCAGCAAAAGCGGTTAAGCTGGGATACAATCCGATTGTGGCGGTGGGTGGAGATGGAAGTATCAACGAGGTTATTAACGGAATTTATTTATGCGCAAAGGATGAG
>DATCYX010000596.1:0-4578 GCA_036526235.1 Anaerolineales bacterium
GCATGGCGGGCGGCCATGGACCGCTGAAATTCATCACCACGCTATAATCCCCGGTTTTATCAACCGACTCTAATGGGGCAATTAAGCCTTTGCGCGGGGAGGTGTGCGCTTCCGGATATTCGATCATGTTTTCCTGGATGATGCGGTTGAATGTGTAAACCACGTCGTCAGCGGTCATTTCGGTCCCATCGTGGAATTTGACACCTTGACGTAGCTTTACCTCCAGGGTTGTGTCATCCATCCAGTTCATTTCCTCTGCCAGCTCCAGGTGCACGCCGTTGCTGTTGTCGCGCGTCACCAGGCCATCGAACATGTTACGGATAACAGTCTCGGACTGCCTGCTGCGATGGTCAGCGGGGTCAAGGGAGGTTGGAGCCTGAGCCAGTGCTACAATGATGGTCTGGCGACCAGGTACAGGCGTCGGGGTGATGACTTTCTCCACCTCCTCTTTTTCGGTCACCACAACTGTCTCTACGACTACGACCGTCTCTTTAACGATCATCTCTTCTGGTGGTGCCGCGGGTGGTTGGGCGCAGGCGGTCAGGATGACTGCCAGCGGCAATAGGACACGGATAAAATAACTTAACTTACGTGACATTTTACTCCTCCTGATAAATAGAATTTATTGATTGAATTTTTGGTGGCTTTGGTTCATATTGCGGTTACCCAGGTGCCTCCTTTCATATATTACCTGTATGCTTTTTGATATACTGTGACACACAATGTTCAGCTTTTAAGAACAGCCTGTGACGATTCCTGCGCTATCCTATCGAGCGGAAGGAGCTCGCGTTTCATAACTTGCAATGCCTGTTCGGGATTCACACGTCCATATAGACCACCCAGGATGCTTACCAGGTACTTGGCATCCAGCAGCACCGGGGCTTTCGGGCGCAGCGAGGTATCTTCCCGTGGATTATAGAGCACACCTTCAGCGATTGTCATCAGGTCATCCAGGTACCCTGACTCGCGATCGCGACATTTTTGGTAGATTGTCCCGCCGATCAGCAGCACAGTCACTGGTTGGTTGAAATAGTTAACCCCATATTGCAAGAAGTATGTCTCGGTCTCATCTACGTGACCAACGTGCTTCCCAGTCGTGACGGTCATAATTTCTCGCGCCAGGTACGAGGTGGCTGCGTTCTCCAGCGGGGTTTCCGGATTCTGGTGCGGATTCTGGCTGATCCAACTCAGGTAGCCATCCAGGTCTACTTGATGGGAGCCGTTCTGGCGGTGGATGAAACGTCTGAATTGATCTTCGCCAGGTGCAAATTCCTTGACAAAGCGGTGATCTAAGTAGCGGCTAAGATCGCGCGCCATAGACCCATCTTTGAAACTCTCCAGCTCTTTTAGATTTTCAGCGTTATAACTCAAGCCAAATTTACCTTCCACCCGCCGGAAGACAAGCGGCACATTGGGCGTTTTAAGGATGGTGCGTTTCACCTTTCGTTGTGCGTCATCTCCGGGGAATACATAGAGCGGGTTGTCGTTCACATTTGAGTAGAAATCGGTAGTAGCACCACCGATATCCAGTGCCATTATGTTGCCCAACCCTTCTTCATTGCCATAGCCATTCGCAAGCAGATTGATGCCACGGAAAGCGGCGCGCGGGGTGGGGATGAATGGGGCATCCATGTACTCCTCCACCACGTCAAAACCTTTGCCGCGAATGATCACAGTCTGGAAGAGTTCGCGGATGGCTTCATTAACTACTTCGATGCGAAAATCATTGATCTCCGGCATGACGTTGGGTGTCAGGCGAAGGTGTATGTTGCGGTAGCGAAAAATGTTGCGGATGCGATCGCGGATGTCTTGGTTGCCAGCATATATGACCGGCACACCGTAATCAGTGTAGTTAGCGTAACGAGATTCGCGAGCCAAGAGACGGGCATTGTGCAGTTGAGTCGATGAATCCCCGCCTTCATCAGTGCCGCCCGCGATGAGGATGATCTCCGGTTGGTCCACTTCGTAGATTTGGCGAGCTTGCTCAGCAGTCAACATCCCATCATAGGATGCGACAAGCTTCGCGCCAGCGGTAAGGGCTGCCAACTCAGCCGCAAATCCCGATTCTTCCTTTACCAGCGCCACCGTAACCATTTTTAGGCCGCCTTTGGCACTCGAGCATGGCAATCGTACGGCGAATTCCCGCATTTTCTTCGCAAGGGGCTTCCAATCGCCACTCTCTCGACAGGCTTCTAGTACTCCCAAGCCGTTGGCTAGTCCGATACGGATGTCTTCCACGGTTGTGGGCTTGTAACGCAGCTCGAAGGTCTCTTTTTTGGTATCCAAGATACCGACCTTGGTGTAAGTGCTGCCGAAATCCACCACCAGCACTTTCTCATCGGCTAGACCTGTGATTCCAATCTGTTTGCGGAATTCGTTCACCGCGTCTTCATCTATCTTTTCTACTTCAGCGTCTTCCGCGATGAAGCTCATTTCATCGGCGCGGGTCACTTCTTTGTAGAAATACCAAGGATAGGTTTTGCGGACCAGGTCGACCCTTTCAAATTCACTAAAGACCTTGATGCCGTTCCATTCCTCGGTGCGGCACATCCCATTCACAACCTTGGTTCGGCAGGCTCCCGCCATCTCATAGCGACGATCTACCACGGTGATATGCGGTCCCTGGAAGAGGCCGATTTGAAGTGCCAGGTCAAGTGTATCTCCTGCGATCACACCACATATTCCGGTGGGATAGTTGGCCTCATCGATCAGGCTGAGCAGCATTGTTTCGTAATTCTTTTCCCGATCTTCCCGGCGCTCTTTTGCCCACTCCCAGAAATTTTCAGGACGGATGGGGCCATCGTACCCACCTAAGATGGCGCAGTGCAGGAAGTTGTACATAGCGCCCTGCTTGAGCTCTTTGATGCGCATCTTCATTTCGCGGTCAGACCAAATCTTTGGTACATTTCCTTTGGCGAAATCCCAGCATACTTGCTTCACAATTTCGCAGGATTCAATGATGTCGTCTGCTGTCGCTTCGTGGTGAGCTTCAGAGTGGGTGACGACATGCAAAATATCAGGCTGCATGTAAAGCTGGGTGTAGATGCCGAAAGCGAGATGACCTTTGGCCTGGTTCAGGTTAGGTGGAAAGCTAGGCAGACCAGAGCGCGTCTGGCGGATGATGCGGAAATCAAAGTTGCGGGCGAGTGGCTCAGCTAGCTCGTATGAGGCTCTCATTTTCGCCAGATCATCCAAGGCAGATATTTCTGGTGGGAGCTCGAACATCATCTGCATCACATAATTCTTAATGCCCTTCTTGAGGGCGATCACCGCACAGAGCACATGATCCGTGACTTGCATGTCATCGCTGGCATATCGCAAACCCCATTGGTGGGGGTCATTGATCTCCAAGGGCTTGCCAATCTTAGCCCAGTGCTCAATAGTACGGAAATGCTCGTCGAATGAGTCGCGGATGCTTATCGGTCCACGCCCATCTAACTCGTTATAGAAGAAGATAGGAACAGCCGGGAAGCAGATATTAAGATTATCCTCCCAAAGATTCGCTAGGGCTACGAGCTCATCCGTGCCGGTGTAAATCCGGGTCATAGGATAATTGCCACGTTGGGTGGCCGCCTTTAAGCGCTGGAGATCCTCCACTGTACGTATAGGGGCGCCTCCCTGACCAGCCAGGTATTTGCTGGGGTCTTCTTCGCCGCGGATGAACTTTGCGAGCAATTCTTGTGATGTCTGGTCAGGCGCGAGCGACACAATCTCGAAGGCTTCAGCATCGGCAAGTTTCTCAATCGCTTTGATGGTTGGTTCAATGGTGTCGGCAGCGATGCCAATGTGGGCACGGATAATCGGACGGTTTTCGCGCTCACGCACTTGTCGCATGCGCTCCACTAAATAGTCAGACCACGGGGCGTCCTTACGAGCGGTGACAGTGGAACGCCGTTGTGCAAAGCCCTCCAGCTCTTCCATGGAGACGAAATCGTCTGCCACAAGCTCAAAGAAACCCTGGAAGTGCTCTTTCTTCTTGTACTCCTCTGATACCTGGGCCAGGTCATAGTGCCTTTCTTCATCTCGGATGAAGCGGTCTTCTTCCAAAGGCAGGCCGGTCATCGCCCGCACCAGATTCGCAGCTGGTCGCAGCCCGCCAAAGCTGTATCGAATACCGGAGTCGCGTGGGCTAAGTCCGTATTGAGTTGCGGTCTCGATGAATTCGCTGATCAACTTATCAACATGCAGGTCTCCGAGGCGCATTGAGATGCCCACCACCTCCGGGCGCGCTTCGCGTATTTTGTTAACTGCCTCCCGGATCGGGACCGCTGGGCCAAGTTTTACCGAGACATAGCCGGTGCCTAGGTCCTGCATCCAATCGGCAAAATTCTCAACGCCCAGGTTGTGAACACATTTCCCAATTGCGCCGACCATGACGCGCCTTTTTTGGGAGGTCTTGGTGTCTTTTTGGGTCGATTTATTCCGAGTTGGCATATATATTTCTCCAGAAATGATGTTTATTCGCCTTACATGATTCGTCGATTCAGCAAATGTGTTGCTGTTCAGACAGGCATTCGGGTGCTTTCCACTAATGAATTGATGGATTGATAACCGTAACGCTGCGGGGCGCGGGAAGCA
>DATCYX010000597.1:0-2813 GCA_036526235.1 Anaerolineales bacterium
CCAGGGTAGAAGCAATCACCTCAGCATTTACCGTTTCCCGGTCACCTTCGCCAATAGGATGCTCGCGAAAGAGCATAATAGAATCAATCAAGTCCTTCTCATTGATTTGTACGATCTGCATTTTCTCCAGCAGCAGTTCAGCCAGAGGAAGTGTCAGTTCCTCCACCTCCAATCGACCGGAGAAGCTAACCGGGTGACAGAAATCAAGTTGTTCGAAGAAAATATCGATGTGCCTGTCATATACAGGGTCATTGAAAAGCAGGCGCGCATCGCCAAAGAGCTGGGTAACCATTTTCTCTTCAAGGTAGCCCAACTCGCTGAGCAGGCGGCGGATATCCTTTATAAAGCGGCGGTAAGAAGCAAAATCGATATCGGTAAACTTGCGTCCCAGTTCATCCTGAATATGACCAAATTGCGGACAATGGGTGCGGAAAGCCAACGCCCCAATCAGGCGCATGATGACGTGCCGGTTTTCTGGTTCCTGGAGCGCCTCCAGGATACGCGTGCGCTCGGCGTAGAAGTCCTCTTGGATGTCTCCGAATTTACCCATATTATCCAGAAATCAGCAAGTGTCCCTTGACCTTGCCACCCTCCAGGTTAATGATAGCTGCTTTTAAGATACCCTCCGCGTATTCGCTGCCAGCGTTGATCGCCAACGTGCGACCGATACGTGTATATCCCGGAGATTCATGTATATGCCCATGGAGGGTCAGCATGGGTTGCACTTTCTCAATAAAGGCTTTCACCGCGGTGGAGCCAGCCGACTTCATCACCACCTGACCTCCCAGTGTGATCATCTTCAAATCTTTATCCAGCTCCGGGCAGGTATCCAGGTTCGAAGCATAAGGAGGTACGTGTAGGGCAAGGATAGCTCGCTCTGGGTTGGTAACCAATTCTTCCAGCGCACCCAGCTTCAACATCAGCTCGTCCTCCTCTACATCACGAGCGCAAGCCCAGGGGGTCATATTGGCATTCGAGAGGCCATACAATTCATAGTCATCATCAATAATAAATCGCTTCATGTCCGGGTTGAAGACATGCTCAAACTCATCGATGACTGCGTCAACAGAGTATAGATCATCATTACCAGGCATGAAATAGAGGGTTTTCTTTTGAGGCACGAGTGTCTGCTCAGCCAGCACCATCCAATCTCGCACTCTCTGGCACATCTCCTCTTCAAAACGCTGGCTCATAAGCTCCTTGTTCGATTCCAGCGCTTGCGCCTCGTCTTTCTCAACCACGATGGGATAAAAACCAACATTGCTGATGGTCTTTTTAAGTTTATCAAGCTCTTCCGGCGTGGACGGTTCTTCTTTGCGACCAAAGACATAGCCCACGTAGCGACCATTTCCCTGGTGGATGATGGGAATCATCGCTTTGCCAGTGACATCTCCACCAACGATCAGGTAGCTGGCTTGATACTGAAGTGCCGCTGAGAGGAACTTGCGAAAAACCGCCTCAGATCCATGGAAGTCGGAACCATACAGGATACGCGTAATTTTCGACCCGCGAAACAGGCTACCAAATTTCATTAATATACTCCGTATAAGTTCTTTCGCCCCCACCTGACTTCCCCTCTCCCCCGTGGAGAGGGGAAAGCCAGATTAGGTGAGGGTAAGCGCCAAGTCTATATGGGCGGGATGGACTGGAAGGTCCATTTGATATCGATGCCCTCCGATCGCATGCGGTAAGCACGTGCGATATAGAAGACGACGATTCCGCTGATGATGAACCCGGCTAGCGTACCCAAAGTACCCGTGCCGATACGCCCACCCACCGCTGGGAAAGCAAAGGAAGCAATGATCATCCACAGCAAGTAGGTCATCGTGATCGTCCCTACGATGGTAATAACCGGGATATTGCCCAGCTTGCGCCGTACAAAGGCGCTGGAGTTCTCGAACAGATCCGGTTTCAGGTAAGGGAAGAGCGTCATCGATAGTACCGGAACCAGTTGCGTACACACGGCAAAGAACACAAAGTTGAGCTGGGCACCCATCACCCCGCCCAACGCCGCATCGATCACACCTATCTCGGCGATCACCGAGATGATGGCGATGGCGATGACCGGGCTATTCAGCGTGGGGTGGATATAGCAAACCTTCTCCGGGATTAGCCGGTCAAAGGACCAGGCAAAAATGATCCGGCTGCAATAGAAGAAATAAGTTTGCGCCAGGTTGATCAGCGTGTACACCCAACCCACCAGCACGATAAGCAACAACGGGAAGCTAGGCCTGAGAATGGCGGCATAGAAGATGATCCAGGGCATCGTCAGGCCTTCATAACCGGACTGGCTCAGGTAGCTCTCCGCAGCGATCCACTCCAGCGGCACCAATCTCTGCAACAGAAGGGCGGCCACTACAAAGATCGCCCAAGTGCTCAGCAAAGATGCCCAGCTGCCCGAGATTAATGTGGAATCGGCTTGCTTGACCTCGCCTGCAAAGAAGGTCGGGATGTAGTAGCCGTAGAAGATCCAGAAACCCATGATCAGCCCAGCCAAGGTCATGATAGCCACATTGGGGTTGGTGATCATGCCGTTGGCTTTTGCCAGTTCAATGCGCCCTGCGTAACTACCTGCTCCCATGAAGCGATCCCAGGCAGCAGGGAAACTATCAGCCGGCGCTGCCAGCAGCTGGAAGTAGATCACCGCCCAAGCCAGCAGACCCAGGAAAAAGCCAACCTCTAGGATGCGTAGAATCGTGCGAGTGGGCATGATCATCGTAACAAAGGTGATAATGGTGCAGATCGATCCAATAAGGATGATCCCGGTAGCTGATCCAGACCACTCAGCGAAAGCGCGCATGCCATCATTGCCC
>DATCYX010000598.1:0-11451 GCA_036526235.1 Anaerolineales bacterium
CAGGCAGGCAAAACTCAGCTCACACAAGCTACATTCCAGTGGGTCGTGCTGGCGAGCATACTGCCTGCAGCACTTGCCGTCTTGATCCTTGTCATTGGAGCTCGCGATGTCGAAGCTACAAAAACAGCGAATTCCATTGTCCCAACATTTCGCTATACGTGGAACAACTTGGATCGGCGCGTCAAAGCTTTTATCCTGGTGATTGTCTTGTTCACGCTGGGCAACTCTTCCGACGCCTTTATTATTTTACGCAGTCAGGAAAGAGGTCTTAGCGTGCTGCAAATCTTGGGGATGCTGTTGACCTTTAACGCCATCTACACACTGCTATCCAGCCCAGCGGGTGCCTTGTCTGATCGTATTGGTCGGAAAGGGTTGATTCTGGCTGGATGGACCATCTATGGTTTGGTATATCTTTGCCTGGCATTTGCCAAGACTGGCTTCCAAGTGTGGCTGTTTTTCAGCTTGTACGGCATCTATTATGCACTGACCGAAGGCACCGCCAGAGCTTACATCGCCGACCTTGTCTCACAAGACCAGCGCGGGGGAGCATACGGGCTTTTCCACGCTGCCATTGGGCTGGCATCGCTACCAGCATCTCTTATCGCTGGGATCCTATGGCAAGGCATAGGACCCTGGGCAGGGTTTGGTCCAAGTGCGCCATTTGTATTCGGCGCAGGCATGGCCATCTTGTCAGTTGGGCTTTTAGTGAGCTGGGTTAAGTAAATCTGCTCTTGCTTCGAAAAAAAACACCTCTCGAGGTCAATTGGCCTCGAGAGGTGTCGTCTTTCTGGATATCACCTAGCGGCGATTCAGAAATGACACCCCACTGTGCCGTGTGCAGCTAAGTTTTGAACCTGCCTTCGCAGGTTGGGACCCGCCCCGAGTGCTCCGCCTTGGCTCAGGCCTATCGCGTCACACTCGCAAGATTGGGACCCGATTTGTGGGTGTTGGCTCAAAACCGGGTTGCAGCAACACGCACACAGCAGGGTTATTTATCTTATACCATAAAACCATTTGCGTGAATAGGTAAAACGAGATTAATAATTTAGTTAGGTCGCTCGGGCTTCAAGTCCAGCTTGATATGAAGCTCCTTGAGCTGTTCCGATTCTACGGGGGAGGGAGCATTACCCATAACATCACGTGCTGCCTGATTTTTAGGGAATGCAATCACTTCGCGTATATTGCGCTCGTCAGCCAGGATCATACAGATGCGGTCAATACCTGGAGCGATCCCACCATGAGGCGGCGTGCCAAACTCAAATGCCTCAAGCATGTGCCCAAAACGCTGCTGGGCTACCTCTGCATCTAGTCCGATTAGCTGGAAAACTTTTTCCTGTAATCCGCGGTCATGGATGCGGATCGATCCACCGCCCACTTCATAGTTATTCAACACCAGGTCATACTGCTGGCCGCGCGCTTTGCCGGGCTCGTTATCCAAGAAGGGGATATCTTCTAGCATTGGTGATGTGAAGAGGTGATGGCTGGGATCCCAACGCTGCTCATCTTCGTTCCAGTTGACAAACGGAAAATCTATGACCCAACAAAATGCCAACACATCTGGGTCTGGTAAACCAAATCGCTCAGCCAGGAAAACTCTCAATCGTCCCAAGGACTCATATACGATTGCGGGTTGATCAGCAACGAAGAGGAGAAGATCGCCCGGCTTGGCCTCCATCCGCTCAAGTATGGTTTGCAGCCGTTCTGGCGATAAAAACTTTGCGAAACTTGAGCGCTGTTCGCCACCCGAGCTGTACGCCAGATAGGCCAATCCTTTTGCACCGTACTGCTTGACATATTCGGTCAATTCTTCAATCTGAGCCCGGCTGTAGTCGCCGCACCCGCTGGCATTCAGACCGCGTACATGCCCACCCCCTTGGACTACGGAATCAAACACCTTAAAGCCGCTTCCCGTTGCCAGATCGGTGATATCCTTAAGCTCCATTCCGTAGCGCAAATCGGGGTTATCTTTTCCAAAGCGTGACATCGCCTCGGCATATGTCAGCCGTGGGAAAGGCGACGCCAAAAGTCGTTTATGGGGGACAATCTCCGCCACCATTTTGGTAAACAATTCCTCCACCAGCTGGAGCACATCTTCACGCTCCACAAACGACATTTCAAGATCAAGCTGCGTGAATTCTGGCTGGCGATCGCCGCGCTGATCTTCATCGCGAAAACAGCGCGCAATCTGAAAGTACCGCTCGACGCCTGCAACCATCAGCAGTTGCTTGAGTTGTTGTGGGGATTGCGGCAGAGCGTAGAATTCTCCTGGATGGACGCGGGAAGGCACTAAGTAATCACGCGCACCCTCCGGAGTTGTTTTAAACAAGATAGGGGTTTCAATTTCGAGGAAACCGCGCTCATCAAGAAAGTCGCGTATAAATTTGACCATACGGTGGCGCAGGATTAAATTTTGGCGCATGCGCTCCCTGCGTAAATCCAGGTACCTGTAGCGAAGCCGGGAGTTCTCGTCGGCTTCTTCCTCTTTATTAATTAAGAATGGCGGTGTTTTCGCTGGATTTAGTACCTTAAAATTGTGCACCTCCACCTCAATTGCCCCAGTAGGCAAATTGGGATTTTCAGCCCCAGCAGGCCGTGCCCTTACTATACCTTCAACTTGAATCACCCATTCCATGCGGACCCCCTGCCCGGCAGAATGTGATTCTGGGGAAATATCTGAATTGGCTACGACCTGAACCAGGCCAAATCGGTCGCGCAAATCGAAAAACGATACGCCACCGTGATCCCGGCGACGGTGTACCCATCCTGCAAGGGTCACGTTTTGACCAACATGATCTGAACGCAGCTCGCCGCAGGTATGTGTCTTATACATAATAAATCCTCCCCGATGGGATACGTTGAATACACATATTCAATTCATTCTCCTATTAATCTTTTGGCCTAGATTTCAACCCTACTTCTTCATCAGTCCCCGTTTTTAGGTGATATTCGCTGGGGCGTTCCCCCTTCCCAAATCCAGACAAAACGATGATTACTGTGGTCACTCCCTTGTTCACATTCCGCCAGCGATGCTGGAGCTGGGCAGCAAAAAGCAGGCTATCCCCCGGTTCGAGTAGAAATCGTTCCTTCTCGACTTCGTACTCAAGAAGTCCGTTCAGGCACATGACAAATTCATGACCTGTATGCAGCATGGCAAACTGCCCACTATTCGCACCGGTCTCCAAGGTCAACAATAGCGGTTCTACCCCGCCGATAAAAGATTCTCCTCCTAGGCCTTCCCAATTCCCTCGCGGGATTTTCATCCTGGAACGCTGGTTGGCTTTTCGAAATACAATCTCCTGCTTGGGAGGTTCTAGCCGGAAAAAGGCAGTGATGGGAACGCCCAGTGCATCAGCAAGCTTATAAAGCGTGCTGACTGAAGGCGAGGTCCGTGATCGCTCAATCATACTCAAAGCATTCGTAGACAATCCACTGGCGCGTGCCAGGGCTCGCATTGACATATTCCGCTCTTGTCGAAGCTGTCGTAACATCCCACCCACATCAATAGAATTTATTCCACTATCAGAGGCATCCATAGCACAACTCCGGTCGATATAATGCGCTATTATACAACTATATCCAAATTAATTTGTAATTTTTTTCACAGATATTGGGTGTTTTTCCTAATAATCTACTAATAATTGGGGTATAATACCCACTCGATTGATTTATACAATTGATCATGTACTTCCAACATAAGCTCGGCATGTACGAGCTTGAAAAAGCAAATTTTACCTGAGATCTATGCAGGAACCCATTCAGACTTGATGGGGGGTGCCTCTCCTTTTGCTTTGCAGCCCCAATCTCAGGAGGTAATCACTGTGAAGAGAACGCTATGGCCTATCGTCGCCATCCTGATCCTGTTGATCTTGGTGGGGTTGGTCCTTGCCGTTGGTACAGCAATGGCACGCTCGAACTCACCAGTCCCTATGACAGCTCCAAATTCAGCCGGGATAGATAATGAAACCTGCCTGGCTTGTCACGGTGCTCCTGATCAGCAAATCACGCTGCCTTCGGGAGAAATCCTTTACTTGACGGTTGATCGAGCCACCTATGATGCTTCTGTCCACGGCAAGGGGGGATATGCCTGTGTTCAATGCCATACAAATATCACAGGTTACCCTCACCCCCCATTGGCTGGAGACACCCGTAGGGATATCACCCTGGGCATGTACACTGCCTGCGCTCGCTGCCATCAAGAAAAATATGACGCTGCTCTAGACAGCGTTCACCAAAAGGCACTTTCCTCTGGGAATAAGAACGCTGCAGTATGCACAGATTGCCATGGCGCCCATAACGTGGTTTCTCCACACCAGCCTCGCACACATATCCCCCAGACCTGCGAGCTCTGCCACTCACAAATCTACATGAAATACACTGAAAGCGTACATGGCGAGGCACTCATCGGTGAAGGAAATCCCGATGTGCCAACCTGCATCGACTGCCACGGCGTTCATAACGTCGAAGGTCCTGCCAATAGCCCATTCCACCTGTTTTCGCCGCAAATCTGCGCCCGCTGTCATGCAGATGAAGAATTGATGGGCAAATATGGCATCAGCACCGATGTATTCAACACCTACGTCTCTGATTTTCATGGAACCACAGTGGTATTGTTTGAAGCTATTGCACCGGATCAGGAGACAAACAAGCCGGTGTGTATCGATTGCCATGGCGTACACGATATGCGGAAAGTGGATGACCCCGAAAGCAAGGTAATTAAAGAAAACCTCCTCAGCACGTGCCAACGATGTCACCCGGATGCCACAACGAACTTTCCCAGCTCATGGCTCAGTCATTACCAGCCCAACCCAGAGAAATATTCGGTTGTTTATTTCGTCAACCTCTTCTACCAGATCATGATCCCAACCTTGATTGGAGGAATGGCGGCATTTGTGGTATTAGATGGTAGCCGCCGCCTATTCAACCGACGCAAGGAGAAGTCCCATGAATGAGCCGCAGGCATCATCACCTCCAAAATCAATATTAAATCAAGATTCAGTTATAGGCGACGAAGAAAGACGCTATTTACGCTTCACACTCGCTCATCGCATTGAGCACTGGATCTTTATGCTCAGCTTCACAACACTTGGGCTCACCGGTTTGGTGCAAAAGTACGCTAGTAATGACATCTCCATTGCCATCATCAGGATGCTGGGAGGCATCGAGACTACTCGTTATATTCACCATATCGCCGCAATTGTGATGATGATCGTTACGGTTTATCACATAGGTATTGTTGGATATAGGATGTACGTTCAGCGAGTACGTCTGACCATGCTACCCAATATGAACGATATATCTGCATCTATTCAGGCTATCTTGTACAACCTGGGGCTAGGGAAGAACCGCCCCCAACAAGGACGCTACACTTTTGAGGAGAAGTTCGAATATTGGGCGGTGGTTTGGGGAACTGTGGTTATGGTGATCACAGGCTTCATGATGTGGAATCCTATTGCTTCAGCACGCTTTTTACCTGGGGAATTTATCCCGGCTGCTAAAGCAGCCCACGGTGGCGAAGCCTTATTGGCCGTGTTAGCCATCATCATATGGCATATGTACCATGTGGTTATCCGGCATTTCAACAAGAGTATTTTTACTGGATACCTGACGGAAGAAGAGATGCTCGAGGATCATCCCCTGGAGCTGGCTGACCTGAAAGCCGGAATTGCCCATCAGCCTCCAGACATCCAAAGTCTGAGAAAATGGCAACGCATCTATTTACCGGCCTATGCTATTGTCGCTGCTATCTTGTTGGCGGGTCTCTATTTTTTCGTAAATTTTGAGCAGACAGCTATTGCCACCGTGCCACAAGCGGAGCAGGCAGATGTTTATGTACCCCTCACCCCAACCCCCCTACCCACACATATTCCTACCCGCACACCTATTCCAGGTGGGTTGACCAACTGGGAAGGTGGAATTGGCGCACTACTCCAGCAACGTTGCCAGATCTGCCACAACGAAGCAGCTAAAATTGGAGGCCTTGATCTCAGCACATATCAGGGCGCACTAACCACAGGAGCCAGCGGTCCAGCAGTCGTCCCTGGTGATCCTGATAACAGCCCATTGATTATCAAACAAATGGCTGGTGGTCATGCAGAACAACTATCCGAGGATGAAATATCGCAGCTTCGAGATTGGATCCTCGCTGGAGCTCCAGAGAATTAAATCTGGATTACCCTCCCAAAATTTAACTTAAAACATACCCGTGGGGTCAACGATAAACCCCACAGGTATGTTTTACTTGCACCCCCACAATTTGTGCTTAATCAGTTGCCGCAGGCAAAGAAGGAGTTTCAACAACACTGGCTGGCACTTCGTGGTGCTGAACGATATTCAAATATCTAATACCCAGTGTGACAGCCAAAGCACCATAGGCAATTACTCCAATACCGCTTAGAAATTCAATAAACGAGGGAAAGTAGTTCGTGTAACGAGCAGCAATCTCATTGGGAAGGTAAGTGAGCAAAACAAGCTGGCCAGAGATCGTTGTATCCCATCGATAGGCGACTACACCAGCTACCACCAAGCCTAGCGCGATCATCCGCAAAACCGGCTGCTTTCGAAAGCGCTGAGCGCGCAAGATTACAATGGGAACAACAGCGCCCAGTATGATCTCCCACACCCAGAAATTGAAGGACAAGATGCCTTTTGTCAGCACACGTAAACCTTCGGTTCGCCCGGGCATGTAGGTATAGGTCATGGAGAGAGCATCCCAAAAGCGAAAGTAGAGATAACCTATCAGCACCCAAGCGATAAAATTAGTAAGTTTCTCCAAGATGGTATCGTTGACCTGGATACGAGGATACAATCGTGCCGCCAGCATTGTGACCAACACAGTCAGCGATGGGCCACCCGCCATTGCCGAGATCATGAACAAGACAGAAAGGTCCGGTCGGTACCAAATAGGCCGCGCCTTGAGCACACCATAGGTCGCCCCAAGCGAAGATTGATGGAGCATTGATAAGCCCAGCCCAATAATTGCCAGGTAAGGGGCATAATGGTGTACGCGTACCATCCATTGCGCTACTTTTGGCCAGCGATCTTGCATCCACCGTGTATGCCCTATGATCGGAGCGGACTCCAATACAAGCACACATAAGTACAGAGTCACGCACATTGTCACTTCCCAGAGAACCGAGTGGAAATTCCAGAATACTACGGCGTGCCAAAATCGATCGGGACGACCGATATCCAGCAACAAGGTCAAAACAGCCATGCTATAACCAATTAGCCCAATAAAAGTTGCCGTGCGGGCGACTGGTTGATATTGTTTTAAATCCAATATATATACAGCCGCGCATAACAGGAAAGCCCCAGCGCTCATGGCAATAGCAGAGAGGTCGATCGTGATCCACAAGCCCCATGGTACCAAATCTGTTAGATTCGTCACCGAAAGCCCACGCACAAAAACGATCAACCCGGCAATAGCACCAAAAAACATGCAAACCAACAGCGCTGTCACCCAGTACGTGTAAGGAGTCCAGCGAATACTCTTAATAGTCGCAATCATGCTGCTTCCTCCTTTCTCGCCGATAGATAATAAACACGCGGCATAGTACCTAGATCTTCTCGAAGCCTGTAGGAGGGTGTCTCAGATAAGATCTTGTAGACCTCAGATTCTTCATCATTCAAATCACCGAATATCCGCGCTCGCACCGGACAAGCAACCACACAGGCAGGTGTAGCCTCATCATCAACACCAGGAACTAACCCCATCGCTAACCCACGATCAATTCGCTGGTAACAAAAAGAGCACTTCTCAACTACACCACGCGGTCGGCGCTCAACCTCCGGTTGTCCCCATTTTGGCACTGCAGGATTAGGACCGGTAAATTTTTCCCAGTTGAAAGCCCTGCCGCCATAGGGGCAAGCCACTTCACAGTACCGGCACCCGATACATCGATCATAATTCATCATCACGATGCCATCAGGTCGATAATAGCTAGCCTTTACCGGGCAAACCTCCACACACGGTGCATGCTCACAGTGCATACAGGGTCTAGATAAGTAAGACTTTCTATCGCCAAAATTACCTACCTCGATAACTCGATTCCAGGAGATATCTGGAGGAACGTCATTATGGGCCCGGCATGCCAACGTGCAATAACCGCATCCGGTACACTTGGCCTGATCGATCACCATAGCCCACTTATGAGGGCTTGTTCCACTCGGATCAGAGGCCGAAACCCTTCGTGCTAACCGAAGGATAGCCGTCGCGGCAGCTCCAAATGCCGAAAGCTTGATAAAATCGCGCCGCCTGATATTCTGGTCAGCCATGTTTACTCCTCCTCCTTATCGTCCCTGTTGCGACGGCTTATACGTTCGATATAAGGCGCCAGGATCACCCCAAATGCCACACCGATCAATCCTGATAATGTCGTGTACCCCATTGGACTCACTGGAATCGGTTCAGGGGTTACGGATAAGGACTCAACTGCAGACATCGCATCAGCTGGTTCAGGCGTTGATGCATCAGGGTGAACCTCTACCGGGTCATGCATTTGGTATGAGTGACAACTGTTGCATGCAGTCAATCCCACAATGAAGCTGTGCGATTGCTTGGCCTTGCCCTCATTTCCCGTCTCAGATATTTTCTGTAGGTGGCAATCACCGCAGGTTAACCCAGCCTGGCTGTGCTGAGAATGCGCAAAATTCGATTGGCGATTACGGTGACAATCAGCGCATACCAGTGTCTTGTCTGTTGTTTTCAAATCAGTAGCGTGAGGGTCGTGACATGCAGAGCAGCTCACCCCCGCATTACGATGTCCACTGATTTGCCATTCAAAAAATGTCTCGGTGTGACAATCGCCGCACATATTGGCGGAACGATCCGAAGACATAGGCGCAAGAGGATGATTCAACGTAATCGGGCTATGGCAGGCTTTGCAGGTGATCCCATCCGATTCCCAGGTATTGGTTTCTTCATCGTAACCTGTAACGTGACAACTTAAGCACTCAGGAGATTGGCCTGCCGCCATCCATGCTTCTCGGAAGGCTGGGTCAGATGTTGCTTGTCCATGACTACCAGTCTCCCATGCCTGCACGAATGATTCGTGACATTCCCTACAATTCAACTCGCCAGTTGGTGTCTCCTGGGGTCGGTTGGCTGCCTCGGCCAATGCATAAGTAATGAGCATGATCGGAATGGCGAAAAGAAGTCCATACCATAAGCGCGAAATAAATCGTAACATTTTTGCACCTCTTATCTATAGATGATTATGGTGAAGCTGGTATTGGTGCTCTTCGGAAGACCTTACAGAGAAGGCAACCCTGCATCAGTTGACCATGATTGTTTTGCCGGTAGTATTGCCAGCAAGGCACTTCAGGATGTTTATATGCATCACAGGTTGCGCGACGTTCTTGGGAGCACTTATTAATATCCCAACATCCAATATTTCGAGCTCTCACTTCAATCGGGACCTTCTCAGCTTCAGTTTGCCAGTGTTCATCCAATCTTTTGAGCAGGATGATCATCAACGCGGTCAAGCCGAATGGAATAATTATTCGAACCACAAGCCCTATGATCATAGCTATTAGCGTGGAGAGCCACTCCATAAAGCACCTCAATTTTTAGAATAAATAAAATTGTCTGCGTCCATACCTCGAACCGATGAAAAGCAACAATCCTAAGGGAATAAGTATTCTGACGAAAAACAAAATGGTGAATGCAAGGATTGTCTCCATAACTATCTCCCTATCCAAACTTAAAATCTATTAATGTTTTCTCTCAGTATAGGAATAGAGAGCTGAGATGTAAATCCAGCAGACTACCAATCTTTTTATGTGAATTTATGGTGATAATTGCCCATGATCCCCCGTTAATAGCCCCCAGATTTCCAATGGGGACATTTATCCAAATTTAGCCCATGCATGTATCACGCACCCCATAATAAAAATGGGGCATATGTCACAAATAAATGATAGGGAGCTTACCCTATAAGGCAAGCTCCCTATTGTTTTTCATCATTGCTAGTTATCGATTAAGGCTCAATAATCCCTTTTCGGATGGCGTATTTAACTAATTCGGTACGCGAGTGTAAATTCAATTTACCCATAATGTTTTCACGATGGCGAGCAACGGTCTTTGGGCTTATTCCTAGTGATTCTGCGATATCCACGTTGGTCGCTCCATCAGCTAAGTATGCCAATACCTCCATTTCACGGGGGGTCAGATCATTAACCATTTTCTCGCTTTTCTCTCGTTGATATTGCCCTAAAAAATCCTTGACCAGCAATTTTGCCAGGGAGGGATAGAGATAAACTTCCCCTTGGGCTGCAGTCCGAATGGCGGTAATTAATTCCTCAGGAGCTGCGCGCTTGGGTACATAGCCGCTTGCGCCTGCTTCCAACATCTTAAAAAAATACTCTTCATCTTCATGGATGGTTAAGGCTACGATTGCTGTGCCAGGTGAAATCCTTTTAATCTCTCGCGTGCCATCAATGCCAGAGATATCCGGTAAGCCGATATCCATAATAATGACATCTGGTTTTAGCCGGGTAAGCTCGATGATTGCCTGGCTGGCAGAGTCTGCCTCGCCGACAATATCAAAATCAGGTTCGTTCTCCAGCAAAATGCGTAAACCCTGTCGGACAACTACATGGTCATCAACTAGAAGCAAGCGAGTCTTCATCTAATTCCTTCATTTCTGCACTATTATAGGGTATAGTCACTTCGATCAGTGTTCCCTGTCTAGGCTCAGAGAAAAGCTGAAAATCGCCTCCTAGCAACGAGGCGCGTTCACGCATGCCTTCAAGCCCCCAAGACACCCGTCCTGAGGATGAAGGGTTTTTCACATCAAACCCCTCACCATCGTCTGAGACTTGCAAAGTAACATCTCCATTGCCAAAGATCAAGCTCACTCGGGCGCTTTTCGCTTTGGCATGCCTTACTGTATTCGTCAAGGCTTCTTGGGCTATGCGAAAAAGAGCTGTTTTCACCTCTGTAGGCAGGCGATGAGCCTGTCCACGAACCTCGACATTCACCTCTAGAGGCGTACGATTTTGTATCTCTGAAGCATACCAGCGAAGAGTGGCCGCCAGGCCTAAATCGTCCAGGTGCGAAGGGCGAAGGTTTGCTATCAATCGCTGCAATTCATCCAGAGATTGCGCCACCAAAGTTTCAAGCTGGCCTAATTGCTCAGCTGCCTTGCGGGAATTTTGCTTCAACGTAGCGCTAGCACCGCGTAGCCCAAGACCTAAAGCCGTTAGAGCCTGGCCCGTCTCATCGTGTAGCTCGCGAGCTATACGCTGGCGTTCGGCTTCCTGGGCCTCTACAACCCGGCGGAGCAAGTCCCCTCGCAATGCCTCACGCCGCTCAGCTTCTTGCAGCCGCGCTTCATGCAGTGCGGCGAGCTGATTCTGCATCTCGACCTCAAATGAGCGTAAAAACCGCATCACAAATACCGCTGCCAATACCGCTGCTCCAGCGCGCAGCAATTGAACTGGAAAGCCAAA
>DATCYX010000599.1:0-4458 GCA_036526235.1 Anaerolineales bacterium
TAAAGCCCATTATCGACATACCAGCGGATCTGTCTTTCTTCCCATTCCACGGCAAACAAGTGGAAGTCATCCGCGAATTTCTGAGTGCTGAGGGTGAAATCCGCCCAGATACCGTCATCGCGGCAATAGCCCGGGCCGTGTAGGGTGCCGCGCACGGTATCTGGCGTTTTTCCAATATTCTCCATGATGTCAATTTCCCCACACTCCGGCCAGCCGACGGTCGGGTAGTTATCTCCCAGCATCCAGAAAGCCGGCCAGAGACCTTGCCCATAAGGAATTCTGATCCGCGCCTCCACCCTGCCGTAATTCCAGCTGTGCAGGTCTTTCGTCGTCAGGCGGGCAGAAGTGTATCGATATCCTCGGTAGTTCTCTTCTAGGGCTGCAATGACCAGGCAGCTATCTTCAAGATAGACGTTTTCAGGTCGATCGGTGTAAATCTCCAATTCACCGTTGCTCTCGCCCGTGTATCCAACATCGAGACGCCACTTGGTTTTGTCGATTTCAGCACCATCGAATTCATCCTGCCAGACAAGTGACCAGGTATTGGATTTCATAAAGAGGTTTGTCCGCTGGAAGCTTTTGTGCTCTTTTATCCTTTGACGGCTCCCTGGGTAAGACCAGAGATGATGTAGCGCTGTAATAGCAGGAAAATTAACAGCATCGGTAGCGTCATAATCAGTACCGCAGCTGCCAGGGTAGGCCAGTCGCTGCCGTAAACACCCTGGAAGACAATCATGCCGCGCGTGATGGGATAATAATCCTTGTTGGTCAGATAGATGGTTGGCAGAATCAGCTCATTCCAGATGCCAATGGCATGCAATACGGCAACCGTGGCTACAGCTGGCCGAATCAGGGGAAAGAGAACCGCCGTAACAAAGCGAAAGTACCCACAACCGTCCAAGGCAGCTGCCTCGTCCAGCTCCTTAGGAATACTCTTGATGTAGTTCACCAAGATCACCATGCCAATGGGGTTGATGGTAAACAGCAAGATGTATCCCACGGGATTGTTATATAGACCTAGACGTAACATCAACTGGAACTGGGGAATCAAGGCCGGGGGCAGGAACAAGGCGATCACGAACATGGTTAAGATAAAATTGGCACCTCTGACGTAACCGCGAGCAACCGGGAAAGCGACAAATATCGCTGTAACCACATAAATTAATGTGGCTGAGAGGGTATAGATCAGAGAGTTGGTCAGATAGCGAGGGAAGTTGGCTTTTTCCCAGGCTTCGATAAAGTTATCGAAATGCAAGCTTGTGACCAGGGAGGTGGCGTCCTTCATGAACGCTGGTAGCGTTTTTAAGGAAGTATTTACCAGCATGAGCAAGGGTCCCGCATAAATGACCGCAAATAGCACTAGGGCTGCATAGGAGGCGACACGACCCCAATTGATCGGTGGGCGGGTTTTCATGGTTGTGTTCATCCCAAAATCCTCTCCTCTCTGCGACGCAGAAACGTTTGGGTTACCATTCCCAGAACCAGTACCAGGAAAAACAGCACGATGGATGCTGCTGCAGCATATCCTTGCCGGAACGGGTTGACCATGCTACCTGAGGTTTGACCAAAACCTTGGGCGTATACCAAATAACCCAAGACTTGGGTCCCGTTCCGGTAACCGATCAAAACCAGGAATAACTGCCACGCCTGGAGCGAACCAATGATATTTAAAAGCAGATTGGTGTTCACACTCGGTGTAAGCAGAGGCCAGGTCACGTTCGAAAAGACTTGCCAGCCGCTAGCACCATCGATCTGGGCAGCTTCGTAGAGTTCGTCAGGAATGGTTTGCAGGCCCGCCAGGAAAATGACCATCGTGGTGCCCATATTAGCCCAAATCTGGACGACGATGACATAGGCAAAGGCTTCGTTAGGTTGTCCTCCAAAAAACTCTGAACTTGTCCCAAAGAATTCCAGGATGCGCGCCATCGGGCCGCCTAATGGGTAGAGGAAAAGCGACCAGATTAAGCCCTGGATGACTGCGCCCAAGATCACTGGCATGAAGTACAGCGTGCGAAAAAAGTTTGTACCTTTCAAGCGCTGGTTGACCAGCATCGCTACCAGCAAGCCCAGTCCGAACTGGATAGTGGTCACAAAGAAACAGAAAATCAGTGTCCGACCAAGGGCAGCATAGTTATCCCGAGAAGCCTGACCCAGTAAAAGGAATTCTCGGTAATTTTCCAGCCCGATCCAATGGATAGGCGCGCCGCGTATACCGGTCGCATCTGTGAAGGAAAACACGCTCGTTGCCAGAGACGGACCCAAGGCGATAAGAAGGTAAAGGAGTATGCCGGGGATGAGTAATAAGTAAGGAGATAACCTAGCCCGTCCGCGGCCGAAGTGATAAGCCATCATGGTATGCCTCCTCGTATAGATTAGAGAAAAGTAGGCTTCTCATCACAGACGAGAAGCCTACTGGAGAAGAAGCTATTCTTTACTGGCTGGCGTCCAGGCCAGATTGAAGGTCTGCCTGAACTTTGTCTGCCAATTCCTGCGCATCATCAAATTCGCCAAATGGTTGAAAATAGGAAGCCCACGGGTTCGCATACTGGCCAGCGCCCTTTGGTGCGACCCAATACTGCTCATACCCAACCCGGAAATTTTCCAGGTAAGGGGCTACTTCTTGACCGATCTGGGTATCCAATGTAGCGCCCGGCTGGGTGGGGAAGAAACCAACCGCGTTGACAAATTCCTGGTAGTTTGCTGGATCAGAAAATTCTTCCAAGTACAGGAGGCCTGTATCGGTATTGGGGGAATTGGCTGCGATGACCCAGCCCTGATCGTACTTCCCAAACAAGTATTTGTTGTCTTCGGGGTTGTCGCTGCCCGGGAAGGGGATATAACCCCACTCGAAATCCGGTTCTGCTTCTTCTATTGCGGCGGCATACCAGGTTCCACCTGAGAACATGGCTACTGCGCCGGAGGCAAAACGTCCGGGAGCAGCATCACCGGCAATACCGCTAGCACCGGCTTCCATCATGTTCTGGGCGTAGACCTTCATCTTATCCCACATTTCCATCGACTTGGCGTCATTCCACTTGATCGAGCCAGTCCAGAGACCCTCGACCAGGGCTGCCTGGTCCGGATAGATCGAGCCAATCAGGCCGTATGCGCCCACGAAGATGGGCCAGCCGTCTTTACCGCCAGCGGTCATGCAGGGGATGTCAGCAGCAGTAAATGTTTCACAGGCTGCAACCAGCTCGTCCCAGGTTGTGGGGACGGCTACATTATATTCAGCAAAAAGAGACTCGTTGTAATAGATGCCACTGTAGGACACAGTCCCCAGATTGATCTGATATACCTTGCCGTTGTAGGTGCCTGCGTCTGCAATGGAAGCCGGAAAGTAATTATCCAAAAACGGCTGACCTGAGATATCAAGCAGGTAACCAGCCTCAATCAATGTTTGCCAGTTCGGTGGCTCAACGTTTTTCATATAAGGCTGAGCCGCATTCGTAAATGCAAACATATCGACCACATCTACGTCATTGGCGGTTAAGCGGGTTTGGGTAACTGTGGCCAAATCATTGGCGTTCACAACCGACATGTCTACAGTTACGTTAGGATATTTTTCCATGAACTTTGCATTGAAGGCTTCTATGAATTCCACCATGGGGGGATTCTGGTGCACGAGGACCCTCAGAGTGACTTCCTCAGTTGTTTCTTCAGGTGGCGCTTCAACTTCTGCCTCTGGGGAAGGTGTAGCCTGGCTCGCGCAGGCGCTCAGCACCATGCTCAGGCTCACTAGCAGAATTATGATGGCTAAAAGGTTCTTTCTCATCTCGAAATCTCTCCTTTATTATTGTTTAGTATCTTGCTGGATCGCGGAATTAAAAGTTACTGGGGTGTGCAAAACGTTGTATTTTAGGTTCACCTCCTGAACTCAGACCAACTGTCCACTTGGATATATCGATTTGCTTATCCGTGTGTAACATCGTGAAACTGTCCGAGAATGAAAGCGTTATCATGTAAATCAGATGCAAATTGTCTATGAATAGAAAGCGCTTTCATGATGGTAGCATAATTTTTATCTTAAGTCAATAGGATATGGAGTATATTAATCTATTTTTCCTGTGTTTACGCCATAAAGATAGGGCTGAAGTTCGTTTGCGCAATGGTTGACTGAAAGCGCTTTCTGTGTATAATTGAATTGTCAATTGAGGTGTAGATGGAATCAGGAAAAAATTTCACTATTCAAGATATTGCCAATCGAGCGAATGTCTCAATCAGCACTGTCTCCCGTGTGTTGAATAATACTGCGCCTGTAGCAGAAGAAACTCGCCAAAGAGTGCTCAGTATCATCACCGAGCTTGGTTATAAACCAAATCTCTTTGCTCAAGGCCTGGCCGGCGGGCAATCCAGGACCATCGGCGTGCTTACCCAACTGATCGGCAGCCCATTCTACGATGTCATCTTGCGTGGCATCTTACGAGGCATTGATGGCAGCGGTTACTCGCCTCTCTT
>DATCYX010000600.1:0-5132 GCA_036526235.1 Anaerolineales bacterium
GTTATGGTTTGCGCTATGGGGATGTCGTCGAGTCTATTAGAGAATAAGATCCGCGAGGCAGCTGCAGCTGCTGGCGTCCCATTTGAATTGAAAGCGATCACAACGCCGGAGATCGCCCGCTGGGACTTTGAGGCCCACTATGTCGATGTGGTGCTCGTCGCACCACAGGTGCGATATAAACGCAAGAGTATCGCTGAGGCCGCAGCACCCTATAACATCATCGTGCAGGATATTGATCCGATTCTTTTCGGCATGGTGGAGGGAGAGAAGCTCTTTCAGCAGATCATGACTGCTATCGAAGCCCGCGACGCTGCCAAGAAGTAAGGGTGCTCTGAGGTAAATCTACCGGTATGCTCTTGCGAGGCCTCGCCGTAGCTGCCAGCGGCTTTCTTTTTATCTTTTCCCCTGGATTGCCCATCGGATTGCTCGCCCGGCGGGGTCTTCCACTAAAAAGGGACTTGCTCTACTGGGGTGCTGGCCTCTGGTTAGTGATGCTCCTGCCCAGCCTCTTCATTCAGAGCCTATTACGCCAGATCTTATGGAGGGGCCAGGGGCCTGGTAATATCTCCGGGCAACTGGTGGATTATCCGTTCACGCTATTAGCCGCCTTTATCACCGCCGTCATCGTCCAGGGCGCCATGCTCCTGCTGTTGCGCCGGAAGCGGCTCGACTCCAATGCTCTACCTTCGAGTGGACTATCTCTGGGATTCGGCGTGGGCTTGATCGCCCAGATATTCACCGGGCTCAGCCTGGTTGGGGCTGGCTTCCGCCTGGTGTATGGCGATACATCTACTCCCACCCTGGCTAGCCTGGCGCAGATGGGTTATTTGAGCTTGATCCTGGGGCTGCTGCCCTTGATCCTTTTCCGGCCTGCGTTGCTGGTGGTCAGCGCCGTTCAGGGTGTCTTGGTGGGGCGCGCCTTGCGTGAACGCGCCTATTTCTTTTGGCTGGCGGTCTTGATCGGTACCCTCTTTACCTGGCTGATTCTGGCACTAGAAATGGCATTGGGCAGCCAAAAACCCGGCCAGGTATTATTGGGTGTCACAGATCCGCGGACGTCCTTGGTAGCTATTCTATATTATGGCCTGGCGTTCGGCTTAGCCTTTCGCTGGCTACATGGACAGATTACAATCTGGGGTAAAGTGAGTTCTAAAAAAATCAAGGAGAAATAATGGCAGAAATCATCATCCCTCTCTTTGTGAGTGGCAGAGATGGCCGGCCGATGGTTTTCGTCCCCGCCGGGGAATTTTTGTTCGGCCCCGACCGGGAGAAAGCGAAAACCGAGGCCTTTTATATTGATCGTTACCCGGTTACGAATGCTGAGTATAAAAAATTTGTGGATGCTACAGGTCACGAACACCCTGCTCATTGGCGGCGCGGCACCTGGCCCGAGGGCAAGGCGAACCACCCGGTGGTGCAGATCACCTGGGATAGTGCCTTTGCATATACCCAATGGGCCGGGAAACGATTGCCCACCGAACTGGAATGGGAGAAAGCCGCGCGTAGCACTGATGGGCGTGTTTGGCCGTGGGGCAATGTCTTCGATCCCAGAAAATGCAATACCAGCTCAGAAGGTACCACACCCGTAGGAGCGTACTCGCCGGGCGGCGACAGCCCATATGGCTTATGGGACACGGCGGGCAATGTTTGGGAGTGGATCGGCGGAAAACCCTCGCCCCTGCGCATGCCGTTGCGCGGTGGGGATTGGTTGGATGGACCTGATGAGGCTCAGACTTTCTTCCGCCGTATGCACACCCCTAAGCGCAAGAACGACTTTATGGGTTTTCGTTGTGCCGCCGACAACGCGCTGCCCATGGAGACCGCTGCAAGCGGGGGCGCGTAGCTTTATAATGCACCCGACACTACAACTCATCCTTGTGCGCCACGGCGAAACGGAGTGGACTGAGCTTGGCCTATTGCATGGTCGCCTGGATAGCCCGCTGAGCCCCACCGGTAGGCAGCATGCCAAACAAACCGCAGATCGTTTGCGTGGGGAAACCTTTGACGCTTTGTTTGCCAGCCCGAAAGGCCGTGCCATGCAGACCGCCCTCATCCTGGGAGAAGCACTTGGGATGGAGCCCATCGCGCTCGATGGATTGAGTGAAATGGATTTCGGCTGGAGCGAGGGCAAGCCACTCACGCACTTTGACCCGGATGGCACCGGATCCTGGCTGTTTCGCCCGCTCGTGCGATTTGCGATGCGTTTAACCGCTGAGCGAACTCAGCACTTTGCAGCGCGTATTCGGGAGGCAATAGCGGCTATGCAGGCGCAGTATCCCAACGGTCGCCTGCTGGTTGTGACCCATTGGGGTGTAATCAGCATGCTGATGGCGCTATTGTTGGATGGGGATTTGCAGCGCTGGCGAGACTATGGCCCATGGGAGGCCTGCAGTATCTCAGAAGTGCACGCCGAGGACGGCGTGTGGCACACTATCCGCATGAACGATCATGTGCATCTTCAAGAAGAGAGGTCGATATGACGGACGAACTCGAATGGGAGCAGACCCTTTTTAACCTGATTCTCTGTGCCGGCAATGCCCGCTCAAAAGCCAAAGAGGCTGCAGAGCACGCCCGGACTGGCGAATGGGATGAAGCTCAAGCTGCGCTGGATGAAGCCAACGAGGAGCAACTCAAGGCGCATCAAATTAATGCAGACATCATACGCCTGGAAGCCAGCGATCAGGCCGTCCCTTTCTCAGTCCTGCTGGTGCATGCCATGGACTTGTTGCTACTAGCCTGGAGTGAGCTGGATTACACCGAACAATTTATCAAGATGTATCAGCGTATGGATGCGCTGGAAGCGGAGGTCGCGCAATGGCGCAACCAAGCATCGAAAAGCTGACCGTCATTGGCGGCGGGAGCTCCTATACTCCCGAGCTGATTGATGGCTTCATTCAAAACGAAGACAAGGTGCGCGTCGGCGAGATCGTTCTTTTCGATGTTGACCAGGAGCGTTTGAAAATCGTGGGTGGCATGGCGCAGCGTATGGCGCAGTATGCTGAGCTTGAGACCAAGATCACGCTCAGCCACGACCGCCCTGCTTCCGTTGAGGGCGCCCAATTTGTCCTCTCCTCCATGCGTGTAGGGCAGATGCCAGCCCGCATCCGTGACGAGCGCATCCCCCTTAAATACGGGGTTATCGGCCAGGAGACCACCGGCCCCGGTGGTACCCTGAAGGCCTGGCGGACGATCCCTGTTACCCTGGACGTCGCCCGTGACATGGCGCGTTATGCTCCCGAATCGTGGTATTTAAACTTCACCAACCCTTCTGGCATCATCACCGAAGCCATCTTAAAACACACCGACATCAAGGTTGTAGGCCTGTGTAACAACCCCATTAACACGCAAGCTGGCATGGCGGAATTTTTCGGAGTGGAACCGCAAGATGTCTTTCTGGAGTGGGTTGGACTGAATCACGTCAATTGGGTGCGGCGTGTATATGTGCGCGGTAAGGATGTCACCTCAGATATTATGGCAGGTCTGGAAGGCTTGAGTCAATTGGAGGATCTGCCGCACTTTGACCCTGAGCTGGTGCGTACCCTGGGCGTCCTCCCGACTTATTACCTGGAATACTATTACAACCATCCCCGCAAGCTGTCGGAGGCGCGCACCAGTGAAAAAACGCGCGGCGAAGTCGTGCGCGAGGTCGAAGAGGCGCTGATGAAAAAGTACGCCGACCCGAACCAGGTGGTAGTGCCACCTGAGCTCTCCAAGCGGGGTGGCGCGCGCTATTCGGAGGCAGCGATCAATTTGATCCTATCGCTCATGCTTGACCGTCGCGACATTCAGATCGTGGTCACCCGCAACGGAACCAGCTTGCCCGACCTGCCGCCGGATGCCTCCGTAGAGGTGCCATGCGTGGTGGGCAGCCACGGGGTCACTCCGCTGAGCATGGGACCGCTGCCAGAGACGATCCGCTCGCTTTGCCAGCAAGCCAAGGCTTGGGAGTCGGCCACGGTGAAAGCTGGGGTTTCTGGCTCTCGTCGCGATGCCCGCCTGGCGATGTTGCTGAACCCGCTTGTCCCGTCTTACGAGGTCGCCGCGGCCCTGGTGGACGAGATGCTCGAAGCTAATCGAGATTACCTGCCGCAGTTCTATGGAGATAAGAATGACAAAAATTGATCTCACGCTCCCGGTCGAAATCCCGGAGTGGCTGCAAATCGCCCGCCGCCCAGTCGAGGTCGGCGAAGGCCATCTGGAACGCCAATATCAAGAGATTGCTGACGAGGTGCGCGCCGCAGTCGATGCGGTGCTACCCACTGGAAAATATACTCTTGGCCCCCATCTGGCTCAGTTTGAGAAGGACTTCGCGGCTTATTGCGATTGCAAGTACAGCATCGGAATATCCAGTGGTACAGCTGCATTGCACCTGGCCTTAGAGGCTCTCGATATCGGCCCTGGTGACGAGGTGATCACAGTCAGCAACACGTATGTGGCGACTGCATTTGCTGTCTCGTATACTGGTGCCACGCCGGTTTTCGTGGATGTGGACCCCAAGACGTTCAATATGACCGCCGAGCTGGTCGAAGCAAAGCTCACTCCACGTACGCGTGCCATCATACCAGTTCACCTCTATGGCCACCCGGTGGATATGGACCCGATTATGGAGCTTGCCAAACAGCACGACCTGTGGGTGCTTGAAGATGCCGCACACTCCCATGGAGCCCGCTACAAGGGTCGGCGAACGGGCTCACTGGGGCACATCGCCGCCTTTTCCTTCTATCCCAGCAAGAACATGGGAGCGTATGGGGACGGGGGAGCGATTACAACCAATGACCCCGAGCTGGACCAAAAGGTGCGCGTCCTGCGTTACGTAGGCCAACGCATGAAGTTTGTCCACGAGGTGATTGGATTCCAGGAGCGCTTGGACGAGTTGCAGGCTGCAATCCTCAGCGTCAAGCTCAAACGGCTGGACGAGTGGAACGACCGGCGGCGTTCCCTGGCTGTCATCTATGACGAGATGCTGGGGAACACTCCATTGACACTCCCTTACGAAGCAGGCTATGCCCACCATGTCTACTATTCTTACGCAACGCTTGCACCCAGTGAGGAAGAGCGTCGCGAGCTGATGATTTATCTTTACGAGCATGGCATCGGCACGTTTGCCATGTACCCCACGCTGGTGCCTATGC
>DATCYX010000601.1:0-5503 GCA_036526235.1 Anaerolineales bacterium
TAAGTCCTAATTGAATTAAATTTGAGGTATGTGTCGCGCTCCAACGTGCTTCAATTTTTGCTATAATGGCTAACCATGAATGATACGATTGAGGTCCTGATTGCATTGCCATTCCCAGACAAACTAATCGAACGGCTTACCGAAATTTCACCGCGCCTGAAATTCACCGTAAAAAGCCCAAACAAGCCTGATGATATCTCCCCGGATTTGTGGGCACACACTGAGGTGCTATATACCGCCCGTGTTCTTCCCACTGCAGAGCTTGCACCTAACCTGCGCTGGATTCAATTCCACTGGGCAGGCGTCGACCACGCTATCGACGATCCCATCCTGCGCAAGCCGGACCTGGTGGCAACGACACTGAGCGGTGCAGCAATTTCTCAAATGGCTGAGTACGCCGTAATGATGTTACTGGCGCTTGGGCGTCACATGCCCGAGTTAGTAACCCTTCAAAACCGTAGCGAATGGCCGCACGACCGCTGGGAGCGTTTTACACCCATAGAATTGCGCGGTAGCACGGTTGGCATTATTGGTTACGGGAGCATTGGGAGACAGCTAGCGCGCCTGTTGTCATATTTCGGCGCTACGGTTCTTGCAACCAAACGCGATGCGAAGCATCCACAAGATTCCGGATATATCCCCGAAGGCATGGGCGATCAAGGCGGTGACTATGTCAGGCGTCTCTACCCAGCCCAAGCGCTGCGCACGATGCTCAAAGCATGTGACTTTGTGGTGGTATGCGTGCCCAAAACGCCTGGCACAATCAACCTGATCAAGGCTGAAGAATTGGCCGCGATGAAACCTAGCGCCTACCTGGTGGACGTCTCCCGAGGTGGAATTGTAGATCAACAAGCCCTGCTCGCCGCCCTCAAAGACCACAAAATCGCGGGGGCAGCCCTGGATGTCTTCCCTGAAGAGCCTCTGCCAGCCAAAAGCCCGTTCTGGAAATTGCCCAACGTCCTGATCACACCCCATATCTCCGGCATCACTTCCCATTACGATGATCGCGCCGTAGAACTGTTCAGCGCCAACCTGCTGCGCTATCTGGCAGGACAGCCATTATATAACCGCATCGATCCCAAGCTAGGATATTGACTTGCCTGCCCCCCACAATGATCCATCCTCGACAGCTGAGACAGCTAGACCGAGGCAGTTAAAGGCTATCCTGTTTGATCTGGGGAGTACGCTGATCTATTTCGATGGTAACTGGGATGAAATTCGCCCGCAGCGCGACGCGATACTGCTCAGCCGGCTGCACGAGGCGGGCATCAACCTGGATGGCGACACGTTCTTGGAAGAATTCAACGCGAATTTGAGTGCGTACTACATCGAGCGCGATACCGAGTTCATCGAGCATACCACGGCTTACCTGCTTCGCTCCTTGCTGGCCGAGTGGGGGTACACACAAGTCTCCGAGGAAGTCATCCAACATATCCTATCGGGAATGTACGCCGTGAGCCAGGCTCACTGGAAAGCCGAACCTGATGCCCACCCAACCCTGAGATCCCTGCGAGAACTGGGGTACCGTCTCGGCTTGATCTCGAACGCAAGCGACGACGCCGATGTGCAAGCCCTGGTGGACCAAGTGGGGTTTCGAACCTATTTTGATGTGATCATTACTTCGGCAGCCCAGGGAATCCGCAAGCCAAATCCGCGCATTTTCAAAACTGCCCTGGATCATTGGGGCGTGCAGCCCTCGCGAGCCGCGATGGTGGGCGATTCGCTGGGGGCGGATATCTTGGGTGCCCAAAACGGCGGGTTGTACAGCATCTGGATCACGCGCCGGGCAGATACTGCCGCCAATCGTGCCCACGAAGACACAATCCAGCCGGATGCAGTCATCTCGGCACTCGGAGAGCTGCCCCAGTTGTTGAATTCATTGCCCTAAAGTTTTTCGCTAACCCCTTGGATTACGTAAATCCATCCCCCAAAAAACTGCAAGAAACAACCATGCTCCCTCAGAGCTGACCGGAGGTGGTCTCCCACTGCGCCAGAAGCCGTTGATATTGGGGGTTTTCGTAGCGGCTGAGCAGGAAGTCATTGGCATAATCTGGCAGGGTCAAACCAGCCACATGGGCAGCCAGCAACTCACCGCCAGCCATGCCAGCCATGATGCCGAAGCCGGATACCGCACCAAAAATATAGGCACCCTCTACCGGTAAAGGGCCCACCAAGGGGCGGTTTTCCCGCGTCTTGCAATAATAACCACCATCCACCCTTGGTTTTCTCATCCGCCCGATATAAACACCCAGTCCCGGGATCATATGAGTCAGGCCGCGCAGGATTACCTCCGGGTAGTATGGGTCGTAGCTAGGGTTAGGCAGCGGTTCTTGTTCCTGGATGTCATATGTCCACAACCCCAACAAAAACGCGCTCTGGCCTTTTCCCTCCGGACGGAAATGCACACCGGACGGGAAAGTTTCCAGCAACCAGCGAGTCTCATGACTTTCAGCCAACTCCCTTTGTTCCTCTGCACTCCAACGGAGCTGGATTGGATCATCCCATAGCATCAAGGGAACATGCGGAGGAACAATTCCCAGATAGTCTTGGATGGCTACCTTAGCATGCAGCTCGTTATAAACTGGCAGATTCACGCCAACCAATGAAGACACCTGTTTCACATAAGGGCCAGCTGCAATCACCAGATGGTCTGTCGCCACGCTTTGGGAACCGAGCGAGGTTTCAACGGTGACCGAGCGCACGCGCCCGCCTTCTACCTTTACTTGCGTGACCTTTCCCTGAAGAACTTCAAGATTCCTGGCTTTTGCTTGATCCAGCATGTAAGCTCCCAATTGCTGGGCGCTCATCCATCCGCAGCGCCGTATATGCAACATGGCTACCGCCCGCTCGCTCACAAAAGGGAAGGTTTGACGAATCAACTCTGGATCAAGAATTAAATCTGCTCCAGTGGGAAGGTTTTGGAAGCCATCATCAGGCGAGGGTATGTAGCTTGGATCAGCGGGCAGGCCGCGATGGATTCGCAGTGGACCGGCTCCTAGCTGAGAGATCTCGCGTGCGGTGCGCTCATATTGAGCCGCTTTTTGCGGGTCTGCGGTAAGGAAGACATACCCCCTGCGGTTCAAACCGAAGTAATTACCACTCTCCTGCGCCAGTTCTTCCAGCAGATCGATACTGCGGTTCATAAACCGCACCATGGTGTCGCCCGGGCCAGGCCACCAATTGCGGTAGCACTCGGTGGACTTGTCGCTGGTGAAGCTCATGGGAGCACGCTCATCCACCAAGATGACCCTTTTAAAGCCCTGTTTGACAGTAAGATGATATGCTGCCGAGACACCACAAATCCCGGCACCACAGATCAACACATCGGCTGTAGCAGAAGACATGAGGCTATTCAGATACCCTTGGCGATTATCTGTCGTCACCCCCCTCAAGTGGGAGGTGACGACAATGGAAGTAATAGGAATTACGAGCTAAACAAGAAGGGTGGTTGCAAAACACCCTGCCCAACACCTTTTGAGGTGAGGACTACTATGGTTGTTCCAGGCTCTCAGGGCGTTCCTCTAAAGTAACCGGAATCTCCAGGGTCTCTCCATCGCGCAGGATGGTCAAATTGACTTCTTGATCTGGGCTCTTCAGGGCAATATAGATCAACAGGTCGTCAAAAGTATTCACCGGTTGGCCATCGATAGCGGTAATCACATCGCCGCCAACATCGATATCACGCCCATTAACTCTCACAGTATTGTTCGAACCACGCAAGCCAGCCTTGGACGATGGTCCTCTAGAGATGACCTCCGCAATGTAAGCGCCTTTATCTACTGTTATATCCATAGCCTCTACCAATGGAGGAGTCAGGCTGCCGCCGCGGATACCCAGCCATGCCCAATGATGCACGCCATCTTGGATCAAGTCGGGAACCACCAGGCGGACGATGCTCACCGGGATGGCAAACCCAATACCCAGGTTGCTGCGTGTGGTGCCACCGGTTTCGATCTGAGCGTTGACACCAATAACCTCACCAGCCAAGTTGAGCAGCGGGCCGCCAGAGTTACCCGGGTTGATAGCGGCGTCCGTCTGGATAGACTGCGGGATAGAGAAGGGGGTGAGAGCTGGGATGGTGCGCCCCAAGGCACTGATGATGCCACGCGTTAGAGTGCCATCCAATCCAAAGGGATTGCCGATGGCGACCACCGATTGCCCAACCGCCAGCGAATCCATATCACCCAGGGGCAATGGAACTGCATCCTCGGGCAGGTTCTCTGCGCGAACCACCGCCAGGTCGCTATTCAAATCTTCACCGACAAGCTCGGCGCGACGCACCACGCCACTGGAGAAAGTCACCTCAACCTGTTCGGCAGCATGCACGACATGAGCATTGGTTACTATGTTTCCGTTGGTGTCGAATACAAAGCCCGATCCCTGCCCAACCGGAAGCAAATCGCCGCTTTGTCTTTGGTACACTGTGACATTCACCACTGATGGGTTCACCCGCGTGTAGAGGTCAACCAGAACTTCATCTTCACCGGTAATTTCTATGGTAGTAGTTCTCTCCGGGGGAACCGGTGTGCTGACGACAACCGTCGGCGGCTGGTCTGGGATAGTCTGCACGTTCTCTGGGGTAAAGAATCGACAGGAGAACAGTAACACAGGCAACAATAAACCGACCAGGAGAACATAGATTGATCTACGATATCCTTGTTGTTTCATAGTTAATCTTTCTAACCTCCGATAGGTTAGTATAGTCCTCTAAGTTAAATATTTGGTTAGAAAATCATATTAAAAAGATCAAAAGTTGCGCAGCCAGGCAAGTCTTGTTCGACTGCGCAAGTCCTAAAGTTTATTGCTGTACCTCAATATCTGATGGAGACTGGACCTCGATCTCAAAAATGCCTTCGTACTCCAGGATTTCCCCTTGGGCACAGATGGTCTTCCCATCATAATAATCTTCTGGTTTGTTGGAGAAGTTATCCCGATATTCCACCCAGATCAGCACAACGAAACGGTCGGGCGATGGATAATCTTCGCCAATGTTCAGAAAAGTAGGTTTGCCTCGCGATTCTTTCGCGTAGTGTGTGCCTGCCACCGGACCGCACACAGTACGCTCCTCACCCAGGTATTCGCTGGCATCAGACCAAAGGACATGATCCGTTGGGGTCGGCTCAACGGTGGGCGTCATGGGAATAGCCGATGCCGTTATCGTTGGTGTGGGCACGATGGGTGTTGCTGTGGGATCGGCAATAGTTGGAGGGCTAGAGGCCGTCGGGGTCGGTGGCTCAGGCAGGGTTTCCGTTGGGACATTCGTAGGTGAGGGCAGTACAGCGGTAGGCAAATCGACAACCTGCGCCAGCGGAACGGGCGCGCTGGGAGTGACACCATCCGGTTGAAGCGCTTGAACCAAATAGCAAGCCATTAACATAAGCGCAGCGACCTGGGCGACGAGCAATAAGGCGGCGCGTTTAATGATAGGTAGTTTCATGTCTGTCCCCCTTAGCGACCAAACTGCACAATCTCAATCAGGTTCCCCGCTGGATCATAAAACATT
>DATCYX010000602.1:0-2661 GCA_036526235.1 Anaerolineales bacterium
GCCACCATCTCCCCATTGCGGGCTTCACGGGCTTGCTTCATGATGACGATGTCGCCATCATTGACCATGGCGTCGATCATGGAGTTGCCCTGTACTTCCAGGGCAAAGAGATTGCTGCTACCTTTTTCACGGGCGGGTAGCAGGCTGCGAGCGACGTCCACCATACTATCGGCATCGAAATAGGGGAAATCCGATTGTGGCACCGGAACCGGTTCGCCGGCTACAATGCGCCCAACAACTGGAATATGGAGTAGCTCTTCGACCGTCTCGCGCACCGATTGGGCGGTCTGCTTCAGGGCGGCAGCTGCGGAACCGGTGATCTCCGTCAGCGGTCGTAACAGGCGAATGCCTCGCGAGACCCGGCCATCGCGCTCAATATAACCAGCCTCTTCTAGCTGGTTCAGGTAATAGTTGACCACCGATGTGGAAGAGATATTGGTCTTTTCACAGATCTCGCGAATCGACGGAGGGTATCCGTTCTGGTTCTGAAAACGTTCCAGCACCTCCAGGATACGCTTTTGTCGCTCACTCAATCCTTTGGTACGTCGCCTTGCCATCATAGTCTTTTCTCCTGTCCAATCTTGGCAAATTAAAGGACATCCATTAATTCGTTCATTTGTGCTAAAAATATATTACCAGAACATTCGTTCTGTGTCAAGACCTGTTTTTTAGGAATTTAACGGGACAATTTGCATATTTGACGAATTGCGATAAACTATTGCCAACCTATCCGATGAGATCATTTGTGATTATCCTCCTGGCTGTTTTTGTATACAGCTTATTCCACTCGATACTGGCCTCCTTGTGGGTTAAAGCGCGCGCTCGTGCTTGGTTTGGACTGGAAACCGAGCGTTGGTACCGGCTGGCATTTAATGCCATCGCAGTGGTCAGTTTGGTGCCGGTGTTAGCCTTGCCCGCTCTGTTGCCCGACCGGAACGTCTACACCATCCCCTTCCCATGGGCATACATCAACTTGGCTATCCAAGGGCTGGCAGGGCTGGCGTTGATCGTTGGCTTGTGGCAGACTGGCCTATGGTCTTTCTTGGGAATTCAGCAATTTCTCACCCCTCCTAAATCTGATCCGCCAAAGCTGGTGGTGGGTGGGCTGTATCGCTGGGTGCGCCACCCGCTCTATACGGCTGGATTGGCCTTGATCTGGTTCATCCCCGTGATGACCACTAATCTCCTGGCGCTGATCCTGGGTCTAAGCATTTACCTGGTGGTGGGGGCGTTGTTCGAGGAGCGCAGGTTGCTGGTTGAGCACGGTGAGGCGTATGCTGATTATCAAAGGCGAACACCGATGCTGATCCCAACTCGTTTCCCCAGATAAAAAATGCTCACTATATTGCACGCCTTTGAAAGTGAGACTCCTTCCTTTTTTGTATGTTCGGAGGGCGGCAGCATATATTGACAATTCGGGGCTTTCATGTATACTAATCCCATTGAGCGGGGCTTACCGCTCTCTCCTCTGCTATCCCACCCAAGAGGAGGTGATGCCGACATGTTAGACAGTAGTACCATACGAAGCGCTGCGGCATCCCTCCTCGCAATAGGATAGGTTGCCGCAGCGCTGCAAGGAGCCGTTCGAAAGAGCGGCTTCTTGTCTTAATCGGCATAGGTGTGCTTGGTTTGCAATACTTAGGGAAACCAGTTCTCATGGAAACGCTTGTGGCGAAAGGGGAGTAAAGGGAATATGCGACGCGGTATAATCGAATTGCCAAGCAATCATCACATGGAGAAAATATATGACCGAACGAAAGATCCGCGTTCTGATGGCAAAACCTGGTTTAGACGGGCATGACCGGGGGGTAAAAGTCGTTTCGCGCGCCCTGCGAGATGCCGGTATGGAGGTCGTCTACACCGGTCTGCGTTATACCCCCGAGATGATCGCAGAAGCGGCTTTACAAGAGGATGTGGATATTGTCGGGCTTTCCATCTTGTCTGGAGCGCATATGGTACTTGTACCGCGCGTCCTTGAACTGCTCAAAGCCAATGGGCAGGAGCACGTCAAGGTCTTTGTCGGCGGTATCATCCCCAATGAGGATGTGCCTCGTTTGATGGAGATGGGCGTGGTAGGTGTGTATGGCCCCGGTACGATAACCGATGAGATCATCAAGGATGTTCGCCAGGCGGTGGCTGGGGCGGCGGTGGCTTAAGCTCTCATGGGAGTGGTTGACTCTGTATTGGAAGGCAACCGGCTCTCGTTAGCCAGGTTGCTCACCCAGATTGAGAACGGCGTGCCTGAGGGCCGCGCTGCCATGGAGGCGCTCTACCCTCATACCGGTAAAGCTCACCTGATTGGTGTCACTGGTGCGCCCGGGACAGGTAAATCGTCACTGGTTAACCAGCTGGCGCGCTTGTTTCGCTACCCGCCTGGTGGGGATTCCCCGCAGCGCGTGGGGGTGGTGGCAGTCGACCCATCCAGCCCATTTACCGGCGGGGCGATCCTGGGTGACCGGGTACGCATGCGCGATCTGGCGGGCGACCCGGGTGTGTTTATCCGCTCGATGGCCTCGCGGGGCACGCTGGGCGGCTTGGCAACAGCCACCGCCAGCATGGTACTGGCTCTTGACGCGGCGGGCTTCGAAGTAATCCTAATTGAGACGGTCGGCGCGGGTCAGGCAGAGGTGGATATTGCCCGCCTGGCGCACACCACACTAG
>DATCYX010000603.1:0-10803 GCA_036526235.1 Anaerolineales bacterium
TCCGGCTGGGCGATTATGGAGGGGGTACCATCATGTCACCGGTAGGAGCCCGCATCTCGCCGGTTGCTCTGTTCGTAGAATTCGACTGACGAGATTCCGATCCTGATGTCTCAACCACCCCGGTGGTGACGACCTCGCCAGCTTCCAGCCCATCGGTGATGGCGGCGGTGGTGTAATCCAACAAGCCCACAGTGACGACCCGCAGCCTGGACTCGCCATTTTGCATGACGAACACGGCGTATTCGCCATCGCCAAGATCGCGCAAAGCTTCGACAGGGATCAGCACCGCATTTTCAACCCGCCCGCCGATCACATCCACTGAGGCGTTCGAGCCCATGGGGAGAGAAAAGGGTTGGGAGGAGGGATCCACATCCAGCTTGACCTGAGCGACAATCGTGTCAATGTTGGAAACGGTCTACAGGCTGGGATCGACTGAGATGACGCGACCGAAAAAAGTGGAGTCAGGCAGCGAGTCGAAAACCACCTCGGCTTCATAACCGACTTCCACCATGCCAATATCGGTCTCGTCCAGGTAAACCGTGAGGACGGGCCGGCTGAGATCTGCCAGGGTGATGATCGCCCCTGTTCCGACTGATTCGCCGACGCTGGCGTCGATTGAGAGAATCGTGCCGTTGTATGCCGAGTATGCGGTTTTAAGAGCCTCATCAGCTTCTGCAACCGCCTGGAGCGCTTGGGCCTGCGCCAATTGACTGTTGTTTAGATCCGATAGGGCTTTTTGTGCATCTTCAACCGCCTTTAACGCCTCGGCTGCATCCATTTGAGCCGTCTCGTAAATCTCGTCCAGCGCTTGCTGGGCGGTCAGCACGTCCAGCTCTGCCTGAGCAACTGCCAGAGCGACTTCTTCCTCGGTCCTCTCAGTTTGCAGCTGAGCAAGGGTCTGCCCCGCCTGCACTTTTTCGCCCACGCTCACCAGGATCTCGCTGAGCGTGCCGCTTTCCTCGAAGCCGAAGCTGATCTCGGTGGCAGGAATAACCTGCCCGGCTCCTGAGGCAAATATGACCAACTCCCCCGTGCGGGCTACAACCGTCTGTATCTGGGCTGATGTGGCTACTGCAGAATTGGGTTTGAGCAATACCTGATATCCAGCGATGCCAGCTACAACAATTAGCAGCAAGACCAAAAGAGTGATCCTGGTTTTCTTGCTCTGGAGCAGCCCTCTCCACGCCGGTTTCTTCCAGGATTGGATAAATAAGTTCATCGATTTCATGTCTACCCTCCCCATATTATGGACACTGGTTTCGCTTCGCTCCTAAGTATATTGGGAAGATGTTCAGAAATTATGAAGATGCGATTTGGATATTATTTGGATTCGTTACATACCCATACTCATCCTCGGATCCCCAGTCTATGTTTGCCCGGGAACCATTTCACACAGAACAACGTTAATGAAACAGTGTTACGCAGTTGGGGAGGTGATTGGGATACGGGCGGCCTTACCCGCCTAAACCTTTTGCTTCCCTAACATCGCGAACCTCATGTTCAAACATGATTATTTATAATCGGGCGAATAAACAACGGCAGAACACAGGTTAACACAGATATCATAACTTTTCGGTAAACGCCTTGAGGCTATGAGGAGGCATGTCGTGAAAAACTTAAGCTTTGTATTCATCCTATTGGTTTTGGCTGCGTGTGCGCCGGTCGATGCTCTTCAATTACCCGCTGGGGAGGTGGGCTCTCTTGAGGGCCAAAGCCAGATGCCAGTAGAGACTAGCCCGCGTATTCAAATGGGTGATGGTAGAACAGTGGAGATCATCGGCGGAGATGAGGATACGCTCCGCGAGTTCGTCCAACGCTGGCTTATCCCGGTTTACCCAGGCGCGCCTGGGGGGGTGACCACGGTCAGGTTTGGGGCATTGCCGGAGATTCTGCCGGTGGAGATCCCCATCCCTAAGGGGGCACACATCGTCGCCTCAGTGCAGGAGCCTAATAGTTTCACCCAAATTATCCTGGACGTGGACCTGTCCTCGGATGAGATCACTGCGTTCTACTCGCAAAGCTTGGATGGATCTGGATGGCAATCTGCCCCCCAAGAATCACATAGTGGTTTCGTCGGTTCAGGGGATTTACCGGCGCGCTACTGCCTAGAATCCGATAAGGCCTATTTGGAGGTTTGGGCTATAGAAACATCCGATGGGCCGACGGACGTGCGCCTGAACCTATACGCCTCGATGGTTAGTAATTTCTGCCAGGCGAGTGGTCCAGGCTTGATGGACGAGGGGATGAGCCTGATCCCATCCCTGAAAGCGCCTGCTGGAACGCAGACGCTCGGCGGGGGTGCAGGCAGCAGTGGCGACGGGAGCGCATACGTCTCTACTGATCTCGATTCCAGCCTTACGGTCGAAGCGCTATTGGAGCACTATAACGCTCAGTTAGTCGCAGGTGGGTGGGAGCTGGTTGAGCAAGGGACCACGCCGGTGGTTGCCTGGAGCACTTGGGAACTGGCGGACATGGATGGTGACGTGTGGGGAGGCACGCTGTTTGTCATGAAGAAGCACATGACAGCAGATCGCCTCTTTGCCATGTTAAGTGTCGACAAGACGCCTTAGGCGATGCGATTTTTATTTGGTACAATACCCCCCAATGGCTACGCATACGACAACCCGGCGCATGAGCGTGCCCACCCCCGGACCTGTACCGCAGGTTTTCATCGCCCTGGTCGGCGGATTGATCCTGTTTTTTATGTTGTCCCTGGGCGCGGTTATCACCTTTGATGTAATCCATGCTGGTAGGGTGTATCCTGGGGTATCCGTGGCGGGAGTAGACCTTTCGGGCTTGCGCCCGCAGGAAGCTACCACTTTGCTTGCTCAGCGCTTGACTTACCCGGTGACCGGAAACATCGTCCTCAAACTTGGAGACAAAGTCTGGGTGGCTAAGCCTGCGGAAATGGGCCTTTTCTTCGACGCGCAGACATCTGCAAATGTGGCTTTCTCTACTGGCCGGCAAGGCAACCCATTGCGCAGGCTGAGCGAACAGTTCAATTCATGGTATCGGGGCGTGGACGTATCACCTCTATTGGTGTATGACCAGCGGGCTGCCTACCGCTATTTGGAGGCTATCGCGGCTCAAGTGGATATCCCAACAGTGGAGGCCTCGCTTTCGGTGAATGGCACTGATGTGGTGGTGCGACCTGGGCAGGTGGGGCGCAGTGTAGACATCGAAGCTACCCTGGCACCCCTAGAAGGCCAGTTGCGCAGCATGAGTGATGGGCTGATCCCGGTGGTGATGGTGGAGACCCCGCCTATCATCCTAGATGCAAGCGCCCAAGCGGAGATCGCCCGCAAAATCCTCAGCGCGCCGCTCAACTTGATCGTGCCTGATGCCGCCGAAGGCGATCCTGGCTCGTGGACTTTCGACCAGCAATCTATTGCCCAGATGCTGAGCATCGAGCGCGTTGAAACGCCCGAGGGAATGCGTTACCAGGTGGGCCTGAGCGCAGAGAACCTGCGCGGCTTTCTGCAAGGCGTCAGCGCTGAGCTGGATCGCCAGCCCGCAAACGCTCGTTTTATCTTTAATGACGATTCGCGCCAGCTGGAGGTGATCCAATCTGCAGTGATTGGGCGCTCTCTAAACGTGGATGCCTCGATCCAGGAGATCAACCAGAAGGCAGTGCAAGGCGAGCACAATATCCCGCTGGTCTTCGATTACACCCAGCCGGCGGTGGGCAACGATGCTACCGCCGAGCAGTTGGGCATCACGGAGCTGACCAGCGTGCAGAACTCGTATTTTTACGGCTCCAGCTCGTCACGCATCCAGAATATCCAGACCGCAGCCGCTCGTTTCCACGGCTTGCTGATACCGCCAGGCGCGACCTTCTCGATGGCCGATGCCCTGGGGGATGTGAGCCTGGACAATGGTTACGCCGAGGCGCTGATCATTTTCGGCAACCGCACCATCAAGGGCGTCGGCGGTGGGGTTTGCCAGGTGAGCACCACGTTGTTCCGCACGGCTTTCTTCGGGGGTTACCCGGTTGTTGAGCGGTACCCACACGCCTATCGCGTCTCGTATTATGAGCTAACCCGCAGCGGGAGCGTGGATACCGACCTGGCAGGATTGGACGCTACCGTGTTTGTGCCAGTGGTGGACTTTAAGTTCACCAACGACACGCCCAACTGGTTGCTGATGGAGACTTATGTCAAGCCAGAGGCGCGTGTCTTGACCTGGAAGTTCTACTCTACATCCGACGGGCGCACCGTCGATTGGGATTCCACCGGGTTGGAGAACGTTGAGGAGCCACCCGAGCCGTTGTACCAGGAGAACGAAGAACTGGCGCGCGGCGAGATTCGCCAGGTGGATTGGGAGGCGGCTGGTGCTGACGTCGTCGTATACCGTACCGTCCATCGCGACGGTCAAGTATACTTACAGGACGAGTTCGTCACTCATTATATGCCCTGGCGGGCAGTTTACGAATATGGCCCCGGGACGAAGATTCCCAAGGATAAACGAAACAATGATGAGGATTGAGGCTAGTTCTCACCCTCTTACACCCGATCTCTTCTCCATGTGTGGGGAAGACAAATTCTTTCCCTGAGTGGGCATACAGGAGCGAATCATGGTTAGCCAAGAACTGCTAGAAATTCTGCGCTGTCCCAATTGCGTACGTGAAAAACCCGGTTTGCTGGAGTACTATAAAGAGGCCTGGTTAATTTGCCAGGATTGCGGGCGGAAATACCCCATCCGCGAAGATATCCCCGTGATGCTCATTGACGAAGGGGATAATTGGATCAACGTGGCGAAGGAAGATTTGCCTGTCCCGCCACCGGGATAACTCGTTTTGTCCGCCTGAAGTTAAGCTGCGGGCGAACCTATTTGGGGACCAGAGCCGTTTTTTTATGATGACACTGGACGAGCTTTTACTTGAGCTAACCAGCGGGGATGATGAGCGCGCCGAGGGAGCGGTCAGGAGTCTTTCTGGCTATGGAGAAGCTGCCCTGGATGCATTGCGCTCCATGTTAGCCTCCCCGGATGTCGATAGGCGCTGGTGGGCGGTGCGCGCACTGGCAGAAATCCCTGGCGGGGCAGCTATTCCTTTCATAATCCAGGCGCTCAGCGATGAAGACCCGGCTGTACGCCAGTGCGCTGCCCTGGGTTTGTGCCAGCAGCCCGATATACCAGATGATAGTGTGGCAGAGGTAGTAGTGCCAGCCTTGATCGAGGCAATGGCTTCGAATGACGCCTTGCTTGCCAGGCTGGCAGCTAACGCTCTGACGTGTATTGGCGCAGCGGCTGTGCCAGCCCTGCTTGACCTGCTGGCGAACTCACCTGACCCCGTGCGCTTAGAGGCTGCCCGGGCGCTGGCTTTGATCGGCGACACGCGCGCTATCCCGGCGCTCTTTGAAGCCTTGGAAGACGACTCTGCCCTGATGGAATACTGGGCTAATGAAGGCCTGGAAAGAATGGGGGTAGGGATGGTGTTCTTTCAACCAGAGTAATTCTTCGGAGCATCTCCCAAGTTAGTTCATCGGTGCGCAGGTTTGTGTGAAAGGCGCACCAGCGCCGGGTCGTCAACCACTCCGCCCCCTCTCACGGTGGCGCCAATGACAATACCCGCACTGATAATGACCAGGTTTTTTATGATGTACTGGCCCTCCAGAGTGGGCGCATAAGGGAGATGCAGAAAGATTTCTTGGGGGAATAAGAAGACCGGCGTGATGGTTCCTATCATTTGCATGAATAGCAATAGAAGGGTAGCCCGCATCCAGATGCCTGAGATCAGGCCTAACCCGATGATACATTCCCAAGCCGCCAGGATCGGTAGTGACACCTTGGCAGTTATCAAGCCGAAGGTCAGCTGTTCAATGGTGCGCGCTGCCAGGTCTTGAGCCGGACTGAGACCAGGGAAGAATTTCAGCACGCCAAACCAGAAGAAGACGATTCCCAGACTGATCCGCAGAAGCAGGACGCCATAGCGGGCCATCCAATGGGTGATACGCTGGTCCACACGCAGATACCAGCCATACAATGTTTTCATCGTTCTTTTATCCTTTCCACGCCCAGATCCACCACAAGGACATCATCACGAAACCGATGGCGAAGCGCACGATGAAGGACATACCCCAACCTGCAGCCATGCCGCGCAGCGCCCCCCAGGCTTTCTCCAGGTTGCCTGTGCGCTGGTACTCGAGCAGCAGAACTGCCAGCGGTGCGGCGATCAGCCCGCCAAATGGCGGGAAAATCAATGTACCCAGTACGCCAGCCACCAGGGCGATAGCGATGGTCTTCCAGGAAGCGCCTCCTTTACGGGCCCCTGCTCCCAAGAAGACATTATCCGCTAGCGTCCCGGCCAGCATCAGAATGGTGATGATGACGAATAAAACGATCCCCAGCGTGCCAAATCCGGAGACCACACCGTATCCCAAGGCTGCTAACCAGATTATGACTGTGCCAGGAAAGATGGGCACGATCAAGCCGAATAACCCTACCAGCATGATGACCTGGGTCAGGGCGAAGATGGAAGCGTTGATCCAGTCAGGCATGGTGTATCCTCATGCGGCGCGAATCACGTCAACGCCACCCATCCAGGGGCGCAGCACTTCAGGCACCACCACCGAACCGTCAGCCTGTTGATAGTTCTCCAACACGCCGATCAGGGTGCGGGGCATTCCCAACCCCGAGCCGTTCAGGGTGTGCACAAAGCGCGGGCGACCGCCATCTGCCGGGCGGTAACGGATATTGGCGCGCCGCGCCTGGAATTCGGTCACATTCGAGACCGACGAGACCTCCAGCCATTCCCCGCAGCCCGGTGCCCACACCTCGATGTCGTAGGTAATGGTTGAACCGAAGCCCAGGTCACCGGTGCAGAGCTGCTTGACGCGATAAGGCAAGCCCAGCTGGGCGCAGGTCTGCTCAGCGTCGGCGACCATCTTCTCGAAGGCGGCTGGCGAGTCTTCGGGCTTGCAGTAGATGTACATCTCTACCTTGTCGAACTGGTGGCCGCGCTTGATGCCGCGCACATCGCGCCCGGCACTCATCTTCTCGCGGCGGAAGCAGGGCGTGTAGGCGGTGTAATAGCGCGGCAGGGCGCTTTCGTCCAGGATTTCATCCATGTGCAAGCCGGTGAGGGGCACCTCGGCGGTGGGCACCATCCACAGATCTTCCTCGTGATCCCGGTACAGGTTATCCTGAAACTTGGGGAGCTGCCCTGCGCCGAAGAGGGTCTGCCCTTTGACCATGAAGGGCGGGTATTTCTCGGTGTAACCCTGGCGGGAGTGCAGGTCGAGCATCCAGGCGATCAGGGCGCGCTGCAGACGAGCCCCGGCCCCGCTCAGCACATAGAAGCGCGAGCCAGTGATTTTGACCCCCTGTTCGAAGTCGATGATCCCCAGGGCTGGGCCGAGTTCCCAATGTGGTTTGGGTTCGAATGAATACTTGGGGAGCTCGCCGACGGTCTTGATGAGCACGTTTTCGTTCTCATCTTTGCCTAACGGGGTGGATGGATCGGGGATGTTGGGGATCAGAGCCATGACGCCGTCGAGCTGGCCTTCCACCTCCCGCAGGCTCTCGTCGAGTGCGGTAATACGATCGCCAACCAGGCGCATGGCTTCGATTTTGGCCTGGCGCTCGGTGGGGTCCTTCATACGCCCGATCTCTTTGGAGGCGGCGTTGCGCTCTGCCTTCAGGGTTTCAACTTCCTGGATCAATAGACGGCGCTTCTCGTCCAGCTCCAAGGCTTGGTCCACCAGCGTGCTCTCCATCTGGCGGACGGCCATTGCCTGGCGGACGCGGTCGGTTGCTTCGCGAATAAGGTTGATATCGATCATGAGTGCACCTCCGAGTAGCTTTCAGTGGTCAGCCATCAGCGTGTAGCTAAACGCTGGAATGAAAACACCCCTCTCCCATGCAGGACGAGAGGGGCGCTCGTGGTGCCACCTGCTTTCGCCGTTTGAAACGGCCTCTGACTCGCGCTAACGGGCGAACCCGCGCCCCCTTACGGCGAGGAACCTCGCCCCTACGGGGGGGACTGGCCCAAGCGGGCCGGCGGAGTGGATTTCGCCGATTATCTGCTGCCTCGCACCCACCGGCAGCTCTCTGGGATGGGAAGCGGCTACTTGGCTCCGCGCTGGTCCTTCCGGACTGAGATGCCCCGATTATACCCATGAATAAGGGGATGTCAAGGCGCGGCGCAAAATGCTTGGTAAAATAGTAATCTATTCGGGCATATAACTTGCAGCACGGTGATCGTTATGCTCCGCCGGATTGAACTCATCCATCCTGCTGAAAAAACTACCCTACCAGATGACTCCATCGGGTTTTTCCCTGCGATTAAGCTGGGTCTGATGGGATCTATTAATCCAAAGATTGTCGAGGCTTGGAGTGATAAACTGCGCGGCCCTGGAAAACGGCAGAGTGGCATCCGGCGTAACGCACGCTTTTACTTCACCGAGCTGGGTTGGAAGGAAGTAGGTCGCAAGGTGGTGGAAGCCTGCCAGCAAGTGGGGCAGGAGTACCGCGTGATCAAGGTCAAAGAGGGTACGGTGAACGTGGTCTGGCGCGATCGCCACTATGGACTGGAGGTGGCTGCACAGCCCAGGAAACGCAGGCACAACCGGCGGTGATTGGATGGATGAGAAGATCGAAATTCGTTCGTTAGACGAGGGTGACGCCGAGGTTTTCCGGGCTCTCCACCTGCGGGCGTTGGATGAGCTTCCTGAGGCCTTCCTTGCGGTGTACGAGGAGGAATTATGCGAGCCGCTGGAGCGCGTGGCAGAACGCCTGCGAGGTTCAAAACCGGAGAATTTCTACCTGGGAGTTTTTGTTAACGGGCACCTGGTGGGAATGGTACACTTCGAGCGCCCGGGGAGTATAAAAATCCGCCACAGGGCATACCTCAGCGGGATGTATGTCGCGCCGGAGAGGCGCGGGCAAGGGCTTGGTAAGGCCTTGCTGGATCGAGCACTAGCCCACGCTCGAAGCTTGCCGGACTTGGAAGAGGTGGGCTTGTGGGTCATCATTGGCAATCAGCAGGCGGAAGCGCTGTACCAATCGGCGGGGTTCGAGACCTTTTGTATCGAGCCGCGGTCGATCAAAATAGACGACCGGTATTATGATGGTGCCGGCATGATCATGAGGTTGAGATGAGCATGGATTTTATAAAAGAAAACGCCGATTCTTTGGCCAGGCTGAAGGCCTTCACCGATCGAGTCAGCCTGTCGCAACTGGAACAGCGCCTGGAGAGCGGCTGGACGGTAGCCGCCACACTGGCGCACATGGCCTTTTGGGATCAGCGCGCCTCCTTGCTGGTGCGCCGCTGGCGGGAGAACGGTGTGGACTCATCACCGGTGGATGTGGATGTGATCAATGACGCTTCCAAAGCGCTCTGCCATGCTCTCCTTCCAAAGCAGACAATCCAACTGGTGTTGGAGTCGGCCGAAGCTATTGATCGCGAGATCGAGGGCATCTCCCCTGCCCTGGCGGAGGAGATCGAAGCGGGCGCCACCCAGTTCCACCTCAGCCGGGCAAATCATCGAGATTACCACCTGGATGAGATTGAAGCGGCGTTGGAATAGCACAATTAAGGCTCTAATACTCTTTCCACGCAAGTTGTTTTCAATATGAACAAATGTGCTTACCTATGCACAAGGCTTGAAAGTTGACGGCGGGAAGTTATTTCGGGCTTCTCGCTGGAGTAACCCACCGGTAAGATGGCGACTGGGCGCAAGTCTTCCCATACGCCAATCACCCGGCGCACCCCGTCTTCGTCGAAAGCGCCCACCCAGACGCTCCCTAAACCCAGGGCAGCCGCTGCCAGATGGGCAAAGGCACAGGCGATGGTGGCGTCTTGAATGCAGTACAGGGTTGTGCCGCGCCGTCCATACCTCACGGAAGAACGCTTCGGGCTGGCACAGAAAACCAGCGCCGCGGGGGCTTGGGCGATGAACGTCTGATCCAGGGCAGCCCGTGCCAGCGCTTGCAGGCGTGCGGGGTCCGTCACCACGTAAATCTCGTAGGCTTGCAGGTTGCCAGCCGAAGGGGCGCGGTTGGCTGCCTGCAAGATGGCGTGCAATTTCTCATCCTCGACGGGTTGCGAAGTATACGAGCGGATAGAATGCCGTTTTTCGAGCAATTCGAAATAATCCATTGGTTACCTTCCTCCATTGATAGGCTTCATTGGCTCAGGGCGTGCCCGGTTGGGATCAGGTAAAGCGGCTGGTGGTCTGGAGGCAGCTCGAGCACCTGTTGCACCTGGTCATCATAGAAAGCTCCAATTGGCACCGCGCCGAGGTCCAGGGCCACCGCCTGGAGCAGGATGTTTTGGGCGGCGTGTCCGGCCTCCAGGTGGACATAGCGAGGGCTGCGTTCTTCGCCGTACTTTTTTACCGTCCGGGCATATACTGCAGCGATTACAATCACAGCTGGTGCTTCGCGTACAGCCCCCTGTTTTAAGGCGGCTTCATACAGCGCGGCGCGCGCATCACCCTGGATTTGAACGCTCAGGCAATGATCTTGTGGCAAGTAGTGATAGACAGCCTGCTGCGTGACTGCATAGACCTCCAGTGGGTAAAGCGCGCCTGCCGATGGGGCGCTGCGCAAGCCGGCAGGGTGGGTGATGCCTTGTGCAGCCCACAGCAACTGTCCTATCTCTTCCAATGCCAGTGGATCGTTGGAGAACTGGCGCACAGAGCGTCGCTTTGCCAGGACTTCCTCGAAGCTAAGGCTTCCCTCCTCCCTGGGAGCAGGCAGCTCAATGAGCTCAGCTTGGCTGGTTGGTGTGTGAGTGACTTCATTATTCGCGTCAGCAGACGGTGTCGCCAGGAACTCGGGAAGGCGCTGTGGCGCAATGCA
>DATCYX010000604.1:0-4153 GCA_036526235.1 Anaerolineales bacterium
GGGTAGTTCATGCGCGCTTCATTGCCCAATTCTAGAAAATCTTGCAAGGGTGCCAGGGCGAAGATTGCCACAGAGGCCCAACAGGCACGAATCATATCCCAGGCAATCCGACTTCCATCACTGTTCAAGTAGCGCCGGCAAAAATGCCTGGCATCCTCGTTGATGCGTTCATACCAGCCGCGTGCGGTGTCATTATCGTGGGTGCCAGTATAGACCACGCAGTTTTCTGGGTAATTGTGAGGCAAGAAGGGGTCTAGTGGATCGCCCTCAAAGGCGAATTGCAGTATCTTCATTCCCGGGAGCTTAAAACCGTCACGTAACCTGACGACATCGGGCGTAATCACGCCTAGGTCTTCGGCTATGATGGGTAGATCTCCTAGCGCGACTCGCACAGCTTGGAGGAAATCCTTACCCGGACCGCGCATCCAACGACCCTTCTCTGCTGTCTTTGCTTTTCCATGCACCCTCCAATACCCTGCAAAGCCTCGGAAATGGTCTAACCGAACGATATCAACGAGGCTTAGAACGGCCTGGAAGCGATCCAACCACCAGCTGTAACCGTTATCCCGGTGCACACTCCAGTGGTACAATGGATTACCCCATAATTGTCCGGTGGGCGAAAAATAATCCGGTGGTACTCCCGCAACTGCGCTGGGATTGCCGTCTGATTCAAGGAAAAACAATTCGGGGCGTGCCCAAACATCCGCGCTGTCGTGGGCAACGAAGATCGGGATATCGCCGATAATGCGGATACCCAAATCAACAGCCTTCTCGCGCAGCGCGCCCCATTGCCTGAAGAAAATGAACTGTCGAAAGACATGGCGTTTGATAGACACCGCCAGTCTTTGCTTTGCCTGTTGTAGAGCTTGCGGATGGCGGTCGCGCACAGGCTCAGCCCAAGTGACCCATGAAGCCCCGCCATTTTCATCTTTGAGTGCCATAAATAAGGCGTAATCATCCAGCCAGGATGCTTGGGTTTGTTGAAAAGCTGCCTGTGCACTACGCAGTTCGTCTGAAGCATGTTCTTCAAAGCGCTGATAGGCTTGATCCAAGATTTCAAGCTTCCAGGGTATAAGTAAGCCAAAGTCGACTCGCTCGTCAGAAAATGCTGGAATATCAGCCAAGTCATCGGGAAACAATAACCCATCGTTTAGCAAAGCTTCAGGGCTTATCAAGTATGGATTGCCAGCAAAGGCGGAGAAACACTGGTAAGGCGAATCGCCATAACCGGTGGGCCCCAAGGGTAAGATTTGCCACAAGGAGCACCCGGTTTTTGCCAGAAATTCTAACCACAGGTGAGCGCCTGACCCGATATCGCCGATGCCATAAGGTCCAGGCAAGCTGGTAGGGTGGAGAAGGATGCCGGAAGCACGTTCAAACTTCATAAGGCGGCCTCTTGGTTTGTATATAATCACCCTCGCGGATGATTTTCGATGGATAATCCTCTTGGGCGACATCAGTCGCGATCACTGCACCTGGTTCGATGATGTATCCTGGTGGCACATAGCTATTCTTGCCGATCATGGCAATTTTTGGTATCTCATCAGGCTGGCTGCGTCCAACGCGGGCAGATTCTCCGATAACCGCGCGTTTATCGATGACAGCGCGTTCTACCACAGCCCCTTCTTCGATGAGGGTATCCGTCAGCAAGACAGATTCTCGGACGATTGCACCCGCATGAACCCGCACGCCTGGAGCTAGCACAGTGCGTTCTATACGCGCTCCAGGCGCAATCACACAGCCATCGGTGATCATGCTGTCAATCACGACTGCACCACCTGATATCCATGCTGGAGGGCGTTCTTCTGTACGGGTATGGATGATCCATGAACGATCGTTCAGGTCGAAGGGTGGGTTATCGTATAGCAGGTCCATATGTGCTTGCCAGTACGACTCAACCGTCCCTACATCTACCCAGTATCCACTAAAGGGAAATGCAAATACGCGAGCCTGGTTTTGGATCATGCGCGGGAGAATATCCTTTCCAAAGTCGTGTGAGCTTCCGGTTTTCTCGCTATCGTCCAGAAGAGCCTGGTCAAGGGCTTTAAAGTTAAATACGTATACACCCATATTAACCAGGTTTGAATGGGGTTGGGCTGGCTTTTCAACGAATGTTGTAACTCGAAATCGATTATCTACGCCAACGATACCAAAACGTGAAGCGTCTGATATTGGCACGCGGATGGTAGCCATCGTTAGATCCGCGTCATGATCCAAGTGGAATGCTATCAGCGCGTCATAATTCATCTCGTAAATATGGTCACCGGATAGGATCAAGATCAGTTCTGGGTCGCCGCTCTTGATAAAGCGAAAGTTTTGCTGCACAGCGTCTGCTGTGCCTAGATACCAGTCTGATGAGCCTCTCGCCTTGTAAGGGGTAAATATACGCACACCCCCTGTAAAATCGCGATTGAGGTCCCATGGATTTCCTGCCCCGATATGGTCGATAAGTGAATGGGGCCGGTATTGAGCCAAGATCATGATGTCGAACAAACCAGAATTGACGCAGTTTGAGAGTGTGAAATCAATAATCCGGTATTTACCTGCAAAGGGGACAGCCGGTTTTGTGCGCTTGGCGGTGAGTATTCCAAGGCGTGAACCCTCTCCACCAGCCAGAATGACTGCACGTGTTTTCATTTATTCACCTGTTGTAACTTTCTCTTACCATAAGACGTTATTAGAGATACATAGAGATCAAGATATTGTTTGGCTGAACTTTCCCAAGAAAAATCCTTTTGCATACCGCGTATCTGCATCGCGTGCCAGAGTTCGCGTTCTGAAAAAACACGCAAAGCTCGGCGGAGGGCGGAGCCGAGGTTCTCGGAAGTAGCTCCCTGGAAAAGAAATCCAGTGCTGTGGCTAAAATCGGCATAGTCCTGTATTGTGTCCCTCAGCCCACCCGTGGCGTGAGCAATCGGGATGCAACCGTACCGCATTGCGATCATCTGGGTTAGCCCACAAGGCTCGTATCGAGAAGGGATTAATATCGCATCAGCCGCGGAGTAAATACGTCGGCTTAGCTTCGAGTCGAAGCGGACAACAGCTCGCAATCGATCTGGAAAACTGGTCTCTAAGGCTCTCATCATCCCTTCGAGGGAGGGGGTGCCTGTCCCCAGGATCACTGCTTGCCAGGCGAGATCAGCTACCTGGCGCAGCGCATTGGGCAGCAGGTCGACGCCTTTTTGCGGATCCAGTCGGGTGACCATCGTGAGCAGAGGGATATCAGGGTCGATGGGCAAGCCGAGCTCATTTTGCAGGGCGGCTTTGTTATCCCGACGAGATTCTAGCCTGTCCAGAGAATAATTGGCTGCTAGGGTAAGGTCTGAGTTTGGATCCCAATCCTGTATTTCAATGCCGTTCAAGATGCCAGTGATATCCTGGGAGCGCGATTGGAGGAATTCGTCTAGTCCCGAACCATACTCGGGGGTGAGGATCTCCTGGGCATAACCAGGTGAGACAGTCACAATGTGGTTGGCTGAAAGCAAGCCCATCGGTAGAGGCATATCCTGCGCCCACCAGGGGAGAGCAGAGCCGTAAGCGGGTGTTAATCCAAAGGGTGCCAGTGCATCTCCTGCTCCCACACCCAGGTATGGCAAGTTGTGGAGACCTAGTACGGAGATGCTTTTCTTAAAAAAGCGCTCTGAGCTCCGCAAAATATCTAGGGCGTAAACTGCCAAGGCTGTGTGCCAATCGTTGGCGTGCAATACATCGGGCGCCCATTTCAATTTGCGGACTAGTTCGAGAGCGGCGAGTGAGAACAACGTGTATTTGGGCCCATCCTGGCTTGCATCGGCGTGGTAGAGCTGCTCGTCGTCACTGATCAACTCACTGGCAATCAGGTAGACGATCATGCCATTCCGATCGGTTTCAAAAACCTGCACTGGGATCGGCCCTTGAGCATGCTCGATAGTGAATTCGGTGGTAACTTTCAGCGGTAAATTTCGGTTGCGGATGGCATTGTGTAGCGGAATTACCAGCCGCACATCGACAGCTGGATTTTCATCTGAATTTGCCGAAGCACCCCTGGTGGTACTTCGTACTCTCAGAGAACGAAGCGTATGTGGCAAGGAACCGGCTACATCTGCCAGCCCACCGACCTTAATGAATGGGTTGGCCTCAGCCGCGAGAAAGAGAACTTTGATTGGATACTTCA
>DATCYX010000605.1:0-3883 GCA_036526235.1 Anaerolineales bacterium
GGCCTCCCCTTGGCCTCGTCGTATAACCGTCCGATATACTCCCCCAAGATCCCTAAGGAGATCAGCTGGACTCCACCCAGGAACAAGACAGCAATCAGGGTTGTTGCCTGCCCAAAGAATGCCTGCGATCCGGTAAGACGCATGCTAACAACTACCGGGATAGTCAAGATGCTGATCCCTGCAGATACAAACCCCAGATATGTAGCCAGCTGCAATGGAAAATAGGAAAAACCAGTAATGGCATTAAGCGCCAAGCGGAACATTTTGCGGAAAGGGTATTTAGTCTCGCCAGCCATACGCGCCGCCCGGCGGTAAGGGACGCCAACCTGGCGAAAACCCACCCAGGCCGACATTCCCCGCAGAAAGCGAAAACGCTCACGCATACCCTTCAACACATTCACCACTTTGCGATCCAATAAACGGAAATCACCTGCATCCATCGGAATTTCTACGTCGGTGATGCGATAGATCAAGCGATAAAATAGTGAGGCAGTGAAGAGTTTGAACCAGCTTTCCCCTTCCCGCTCGGTGCGCACCGCGTAGACCACCTCATAACCCTCGCGCCATTTCTCAATCAAATCCAGGATGACTTCCGGCGGATCTTGAAGGTCTGAATCGATGATCACCACAGCCTGACCACGCGAGTAATCCATCCCAGCAGAGACAGCAATCTGGTGCCCAAAATTACGAGCGAAGATCACTGGAAGCACGCGCTGGTCTTGATGATTAAGCTGGCGGATCAACTCAGAAGATTGATCGGTAGAGCCATCATCGACCATTAAGAGCTCCCAGGTCTCTCCAGCCAAATCCAAAGTTTCTTTCACGCGGCGGTAAAGCTCAGGGATGTTTTTCTCTTCGTTGAAAATTGGAGCGATAACCGAGATGGAGGGTGTCATATATTTATTTTATCACCCCCCTGACCGCCTCGAGGGTAGGCTCTATAATCGGGGCTTGACCAGCGGCTTGCATGGCAGCTTTGACATCTTTCAAACCGCTACCGGTGTTAATCACGATTACTGGATCATCCGGATCAATCAGCCCCATGCCAATCGCCTTGACCAATCCAGCATATGACGTAGCTCCAGCAGGCTCAGCAAAAATACCTGCCTGACCCAAGGCCGCGATAGATGAGAGGATATCCTCATCGCTGACGATGATATACGATCCACCCGTATCGCGAGCGGCGCGCACGGCGCGCACACCATCTCGCGGCAGGTCTACAGAGATGCTATCGGCAAGTGTGCGGGCAGAAACCGGGGTGATCGTCTCCGTCCTGGCATGGAAAGCGTTCGCAACGGCGGCAGAACCCTCAGCCTGCACTCCAAAAATGCGAGGCATGTTCTCCATCCAGCCCAGCTCGAGCAGGTCCTTAAAGCCTTTGTGGATACCAGAGATGATGTTCCCATCGCCGACAGAGACAAATATGGTTGCTCGAGGAATTTTTACCCACTCCCAGATTTCCAACGCAGCCGTCTTCTTGCCCTCCGCGGTGAACGGATTGTATCCCGTGTTTCGACAATACCAGCCAAACTCCTGTGCAGCTTGAATAGTCAGGTCAAAGGCGTCATCGTATGTGCCATCCACCAACAATACCCTCGCCCCGTAAATCAGAAGCTGGGCAATTTTGGCAGGGGGAGCTGTCTTTGGAGCGAAAATAACCGCCTGCTGCCCAACTGCGGCGGCCATACCCGCCAGGGCTGCCCCGGCATTGCCTGTCGAGGCGGTGACCACTACTTCAGCCCCGACCTCACGAGCGCGCGCTACAACCACAGCGCTCGCTCTATCCTTACATGAGGCTGTTGGGTTACGGCTCTCATCCTTCACCCACAGGGAGCGCAATCCCAGATTTTCTGCCAGCTGCTTGGGAGCGAAGAGCGGCGTACCACCAGCCGCCCTCAGCGGTGTCCCCAATCCCTGAGGGTCAGCCACCGGTAGAAGGGGCAGGTAGCGCCATAGCGAGCTTTCCTCACCAGCCGCAATTTTTTCCGGGGTGGTCTCTCGCTTTATTGCCTCATAGTCCAGGATGACATCCAGGTTACCACCATCTTTGGGGCAAGTGTAGGTGACCTCATCCGGCGCGTATTGTGTATTACATAAGGAGCATTGATAACCAAGGAATTTTTGCTTCATTTTTATTAACCACAGAAGTTACACAGCTGTAGAGCTAATGAGGATTATGGGCGAGTTTCGCTCGCCAGCACCAGCCTCATTTCCTTCAACTGTGTAAGCTTTAGACTAATTTTCTTGACCTTTTGCTTCTGCCATCACCCCAGCCATCATCAAGCCCAGCTCTTTGGGCTCAGCCTGTGCTGCAGGTACAACTCCCATTATCTTGCCTTCATAGATAACCGCAATACGATCAGAAAGCGCCAGGATCTCATCTAAATCTTCAGAAATTAATAACGTTGCGGTGCCTTCTCTGCGCTGCTCCATCAGCCGGTAGTGCACATATTCCGTAGCTGCGATATCCAATCCTCGCGTTGGCTGGGCAGCGATGACTACGCCGGGCTTTCTAGAAAGCTCTCTGGCTAAGATAAGCTTTTGTATGTTACCGCCAGATAGATTCTTGACCGGGGTCTCCTGGGAAGGGGTTTTAACATTGAAATCTTCGATCAGCTCAGCAGAGATTTTCGTAATATCCGGCGGCCTCAAGAAACCCGCCTGCGAGTAAGGCATTTTATGGTGTTCTCGCAATATCAGATTCTCAGAGACAGTGAACTCCCGGATCATTCCATCCCGCATGCGCTCCTCAGGGATATATGATAAACCGTACTCAATCAACTCGCCCGGCGATCGACCGGATACAACCTGGCTATCTAGCATCACCTTCCCACGTGTTGCTGGGCGCAAGCCTGCAATGACCTCCGCCAGCTCCCTCTGACCATTTCCAGATACCCCAGCCAGCCCGAGGATTTCGCCTGATCGCACTTCAAGATTGACCCCTCTGAGTGCCTCCGTTCCCCGATCGCTCATCGCCCAGATATCGTTTAGCTCCAAGCGCACCTGTCCAAGCTCAACCTGCTGATGATCGATTTTCAGGCTGACAGGTCGCCCGACCATCATATTGGCTAGCTCACCTTTCGTGGTAGAGGATGTGGGTTGTGTGCCCACAACCCGCCCATCTCGCAACACAGTGACCCGGTCACTAATACTTAAAACTTCGTGCAATTTATGAGAAATAAAGATCATTGCATGACCGTCTTTAGCCATCTGGTTCAGGGTGACGAACAAATCGTCGACTTCCTGCGGGGTGAGCACCGCGGTGGGCTCATCCAGGATGAGCAGCGCTGCGCCCCGGTAAAGGGACTTGATGATCTCCACCCGCTGCTGCTGCCCCACCGAAAGCTGCCAAACATAAGCGCTCGGATCGACTTGCAAACCGTATACTTTGGCCAGCTCGTTGATCCTGATCGAGACAAGATCGAGATCCGTGATCGGGCCCCGCGAGGATGGTAAACCCAAGGCGACATTTTCCGCAACCGTCAGGGAGGGAACCAACATAAAGTGCTGGTGGATCATCCCAATTCCCAGGCGGATGGCATCTGAGGGCGAGGAGATGGTCACCTTGCTGCCATTAAGCCAGATCTCCCCCTCATTAGGCTGGTAAAGGCCGTAGAGGATTTTCATCAGGGTACTTTTGCCCGCTCCATTCTCACCAAGCAGTGCGTGAACTTCCCCGGCGCGGACGTCAAAATTTACATGGTCGTTTGCCAGCACGCCTGGGAAGCGCTTTACAATGCCGCGCAACTCTAAGTGTGTTATGCGGGGATGACCGGAGGGCAAAGTATCTGGATCACTCATCATATTTTGGTTAATTATCTCTATAGTGAATCTATTGGGTGAAGGAGAGAGCGATCATTATAATCGCTCTCTCCAATAGTTA
>DATCYX010000606.1:0-4434 GCA_036526235.1 Anaerolineales bacterium
GGATCGCCCCAGCTTCTCAGCTTGCTCCCGACGCTTTTCAGAGAGCATACTTCCCTGTATGCCAATTTGGGAAAGCAATTTGGCCTCATCAAATTCAAGCTCCTGGATGCGCTCGCTTGCATGGGTAATGGCGTCTAACTGCTGGCGAGCCCTCTCAGCGTATTGAAGTATTGCTTCGATGCTCTCGCCATATTTGCGTTTTAAGTTTTGGAGCAACCCAAGGCGCTCTTCCACCTGGTCGAGCCGCTTTGGGTTGAATTCAATACCTTCTAAGTAAGAGCGAATTTCCCTGACCATCTCTGAGAGGCTATCGAATAAGAGCTGACCTTGATTGCTCAGATTATCTTGTGATGGATCCAGCTTGGCAAGATTACTCAAGGCGTGGACAGCTTGCCCAAACAGGTCGGTAACGGCTGGTGTTTCAGATGTGCCTTCATCTAAAGCTTGCAACGCCTCATTTGCGAGTGAAGCCAGCCCTTCGGCATTCGCTAGGCGATTGCGCTCATCTCGCAGTGTCTCTTCTTCGCCTGGGCGGAAATGGGCTGCTTCGATTTCGTTGATCTGGTAGTTCAGCGTGTCGATGCGGCGGGCGGCTTCCTGTTCAGCTTGGCGTAGCTCGCCCAGCTCGCGCCGCACAGCTTGCAGCTTGTGGTAGGTCTTCTGGTAACCTCCCAGCAGGTCTTCCAAGCCCGCGTAATTATCCAGCAGTCCGAGGTGCTGGCGGACACGCAGCAAGGATAAGTGCTCAGACTGTCCATGAACATCGACCAGATACTCGCCGATCTCGCGCAGTAGTGTGGCGTTGACGCTGCGCCCATTGAGACGGGCAATGTTGCGCTCGTTGAGGCGAATTTCCCGCCCGAGGGTCACATATTCTGGGTCGTCAAGCAGCTCTTCGCGCTTTAAAATAGAATGTACTGGCTCACGCACAGGGGGGGAAATATAGAATCTGCCTTCTACATAGGCGCGCTCGCAACCGCTGCGGACCATTGTGGCATCTGCTCGACCACCAAGCAAGGTTTCCACGGCATCGATCAGGATGGATTTGCCTGCGCCAGTCTCGCCAGTGAAAGTGATCAGACCTGCGCCAAGCTGCAGATCGATCTTATCAATAATCGCGAAGTTCTCTATGTGTAATTCTTTGAGCATACTCGCGCAACAGCCCCATCAGACGCGCATTTGGATGCCGCCTAAACGGTAGTATACGGTCGATGTCACAATAAAGGTGTAGACTCCTTGCCAAAGGACACTCCATAGTCCTCCCAGGTTGCCTTGTAATAAGATCAAGAGGCCGATCAGCAGGAATGGTGAGCTTCCCACCGCTGTAGCGATTGCCGCGATCTGAAAAAGAAGCTTGGAACGGCGGCGCTGTATAGCAAAGCGAACCACCTCGGCGATAATCACTCCAGCGACTGGGGCCAGCAAAATCGTGAAAAACCCAAAACTCGTGATAATGCGGCTACCTACCAGGGAAAGCAGACCTGCTAAGATCGTAGCAGACACATAGTCATACCAGCGGCTGGTTTCGAACAACTTTTGCTGGTTTCGCACGCACTCTGCGCAGCGATAGCCAGTGGGTGTGGAGATAGCACACTTTGGACAGATCGGTTTGCTGCAACGATTGCAGCGAAGGTTGGTCTCGGTTTGGGGGTGATTTTCACAATAAAGGGTGGCGGGGATATCAGTCATCGTTGATTACCTGTCGTTGGGTTTTGCTCCATGTGAGGGGTTAGATTTCGATAAAAATAGCCTGGATCTTGGAAGCGAACGAATTTTAACGTATAGTCACTGGCGCGGGCGATGACCTTGTCGCCGTCTTGCACGTTGATCGGCGTTTGTCCATCAACCGAAAGGACCGCGTGGTGCGTGCTGTGTATCGTGATACCAACAGACGATCCTTCTGCCAGGACAATCGCTCGATCAATCGATAGGTGCGGTGCAACAGCGACCAGTAATATGTTGCGCAACTCGGGGGGCAAGATGGGGCCGCCCGCTGCCAGCGCGTACGCGGTGGAGCCAGTGGGAGTAGCAGCGATCAGGGCATCGGCGACATACGTGGTCAGGTAGCGCCCGTCTACCTCTGCCACGAGCTGCACTGGCCTTACGGTCTGGCCTCGTCCAACCACGACTTCGTTGAGCACGTCCCATGTGCCGAGGATTTCATCGCTGCGATATAGCTCGGCATTCAGCATCATGCGTTGCTCTAACCAGTAATCGCCGGTCAATAAGCGGGGCAGAATATCCATCCACTGGTTCTGGCGGACCTCCATAAGAAATCCAAAGTGTCCCAGATTGATGCCCAATATCGGCAGACCCAAAGGGCCGCAAAGATGCCCAGCGCGCAACATGGTGCCATCTCCCCCGAGGGCAATGAGCAGTTCAAATGCACCAGTTTTAATTTGGGTTCTCAGCTCATCGTCATAAAGAAGCCCATAAGAGACCTGAACATCTTTTTGCTTTAAAAAAGTCGCAATTCGTTCGGCCTCAAGATAGGCATCATCTAATTCGGGATGAGCAACAACGGCAATGCGCCGCAGCTGTGGCATTGAACCTGGCATATCGAATGAATTATACCTTCTTAGCTTAGCCTCACATCGCAGATGGAGCGGAATCCACAACTTCGGCAGCGGGCTGGGGATTCATGGGTGCGGGGCAATTCATGCAACTTCTCTTGATCACGCATCTCTTCGAGGAGAGCTAAGGTCGAGGATTCGAGCTTGCTGGTGTATTCGATCTGGTATGTCCGATCGGGATAATGCAGGATTCCGTATGGCGGGCGTACGCCAAAAGTGCGCTCGATCAGCAGACAATAGGTCGCCAGTTGGAAGATGTGGGAATCATATGGGGATTGCGCCGCGCGTGTGGATTTGACCTCCACGGGGATAATCTTTTTCTTGTGTTTAATGAGGTAGTCCGGCTTGCCAGTTAGTCTAAGATCGGGGTCGTAGAGAGGCTCTGGTGTTGGCGACCAGCTGCGTGTGTCGGCATAGATGATCTTTCCAGGCGGAAGCCCGGCAGCACGTTGACGCCTGTTGACCAACCAGAGCAGTACCAAGGCGAGCAGGGCAGCGAGCGCAGCGATAGGCAACATATCGTTGTTTATGATGAAAACTGCAGAATAAGGGAAACGATCGCCAATATCCCAGCTGCGAGGAGTAGGAAATAGGCCAATTTCCGCAGAGTATCTGCCTTCTGAACCTTGCTCCCATGCTGATCGTGGGCGTGGATGCCTGCAGCCAGTTCTGCCTGGTTTTGCGGTTCGTAGCCGCTTTTCCGGTACCACCAGGCACGCTGGCAGTACAGGTAGGTGCCAATTTCAGATGAGCGTATGATCGTCATGTGCTTATAGATGTGGGGTTGCTGATTTTGCATCCCGAAGCTTAAGATTCGAACCGCTTTTCCAGTCGTTTGAGGCTTTGTTCTAGGTGTTCCTGGCGCAAGCTGAGGGTCATGTCGCCGCGTGTGCGCTCGTTCACGCCGCGCACAATATCGGTCAGGCGGCGCAATCCACCCGTGATGGCATCAGGGAAATCCATGGTAACCAGCACAGCGTAAATATCATCCATGTGACTGAGCAGGCGCTCGGCTTCTTCGGAATGGCCATGCCTGAGGATATCGAGGCAGCGGCGGCGCAGTTCACCGGCGGCTTCTGCGAGACCCTGCAGGTAAGTGGCATATTCTAATCGGAGTTCGTCGGGGCTAGGGAGAGGCTGATCATAGACCAGGGCAAACACTGAATTCGCCTCTGCAAATTCCTTGAGCGCATCTTGCGTATAGCCTGTGTAGTATAAGTCTGGAAAGTCAGCCAGATCTTTGTGGATGCTGTTGGCGAGATCTCGCGCCGCGCCGAGGTGCTCCTGTGCATTGGCGCGTTCGTCCCGGTGGATGGCGCGAATTGCGTTGGCGCAATGGCGCGTGAGCGTACGTGCCCGGGTGAGAGCCTGATCGCGCACCAGTGTGCGCGTTTCGAAGGATTGGCGGATGCGCTCGGCAATATCATCAAGGTTTTGCATAGATCTTACCTCTGGGGAGGGTTTTCGGGGGGTTGGGGCGGGCGGAAGAGTTGGTCAGCAAGGGTTGATCCACTGGGAATTTTGATCTCTCCGTAGGCTGATTCGTATTTTCCCAGGTTATCTGCCAGTGCGCGGAAAAACAATTTTGCACCTAGGGCGGACATAACGATGCGGGATTGCAGGCGAACTGGTGTGCCGCCTGGCAGTAGCTGGGCGAAATCAAAAACAATCTCTGAGGGAGAGTGAGCGATGCGCACCAGGTTGGCATACTCGATAGGGAAATCGGGCGGCACTTCCAACGGAGGCAAATTAGGTGCCGCCGGTCGTGGGGGAGAAGATGAAGGCATGCGTATCTCCTGGAATTAGTTTCCACCACCCTTTATTTCCCATTCCATTATGCGGGTAAAGGATTTGTTGGATT
>DATCYX010000607.1:0-2019 GCA_036526235.1 Anaerolineales bacterium
TACACAACCACAAAACACGACTCCTTTGATTTGACCCTGTTCGGAGATCAAGCGATCCAAGCGGTATGGCCCACTGCCCACCGGTTTGAGATTGAAGTCGGAATCAACTAGCTCAGTAGGTGACACATTCACCAGGAGGTGCCTTGGCAACACCCCAAAGGAAAGGTAATCTAAGAAAGGCGCAAACGGCTCAGGCAGGTGAAACTGGAGAGTCTTTTCATCCAGCACCCTGACTTCCACCTGCTGCCACATGGCGCGCAAATCTTCTGGAAGGGGCAATTCGTCGCTGCGCAGGTACTCAATCGTGAATACTACGTCATCGCTGGAAACAGGTTCCCCATCGTGCCAGACCGCGGAAGGACGTATGGAGAAATTGTAAACTGTCCCATCTTCAGAGATTCCCCACGATTCAGCTAAATCACCCATGGGCAAACCGCGGTCGTCAAACCGCACCAGACCGCTAAATAACAAGCGAGTCGCGGCTCGATCGGCAGGGTTAAAAAGGTCGAGGACCGGGTTTAGACGACCAAAAGAACCGATGATGGCTTCGGTATAAACGCCCCCTGTCGTCGGTTGGATCGGGGCAGGCTGCTGGACAATGCCCGGCTGCTGCTGAAATCGCAGCAACACACCAATAGCCACCAGCGCCAGCACCACAATGAGGAATTGCCAGCGCAGCCTATTCAAACTAGCCTTTGACGATCACCGTCGCTATGGCCAGGATGAAAAACAATAAACTCAAACCGATAGTAATACGGAAGAGAACCTTTTCAATCCCGCGCCGCGCGGTAAAAATGCCCCCTGTATCTGAGCCGGTTAATCCACCTAATCCTGCGCCCTTGCTCTGCAAGATGACACTAGCGATTAGAGCAATAGACGTTATAATCAATGCGATATCCAGGTATAATGCCACAATGTCCTCCGGACAAATTTACATACTAAATGGGCCTTTGGGTCCGTTGTTTTTAAGCCTGCGTTTGTGCATGGTGCAACCCAAAGAGCCTATTGTTTTCAAGCAGGCGGATTATACCTTCGCGCAGGCGTTTCGTCAAATCAAGAATTATGTCTCTAACTAAGCAACTTCACACAAAAACGCCGCATCCGTCGTCTAATATGAGCCATCTTTTTCCACAACCGAGCAGCCATGCACGAAATCATCGTTAACCTGCACATGCATACGCCCTACTCCGACGGGCACTATACGCACTCCGAGATTGCACGGGCTGCTCTTAAAACAGGCCTGGAGGCTGTCATAGTCACCGACCACAACGTACTTGTAAATGGGGTGGAAGACTATTTTCAGGAAGGCAGCCGGAAGGTCCTGTTACTGGTCGGTGAAGAGGTTCACGATCAAGCACGCGATCCGCAAAAGGATCATTTGCTGGTTTTCGGAGCCAACCGAGAGCTGGCTACACTGGCGCACAACCCGCAGCTGCTTATCGATGGTGTACAGAATGCAAACGGTATTTCATTCATCGCCCATCCGGTTGACCCAGCGGCACCAGCGGTGGGCGAGCCAGATATCTCATGGGAAAGCTGGAATGTGCAGGGCTACACAGGTATCGAACTTTGGAATGCTTTCTCAGAATTTAAGTCGCTACTCAGATCGCGCCTGCATGCTGCCTACTATGCCTTCAACCCTAACCGCATCGCGCGTGGGCCGCACCCCGACGCAGTACGCAAATGGGATGAGCTGTTGAATGCAGGGCGGCGGGTGGTCGCCATCGGAGGCTCGGATGCCCACGCCTTGCCCAAAAGCATGGGACCGCTACGGCGCACGATATTCCCATACGAGTTCCACTTCCGCACCGTCAATACCCATCTTTTCTTATCCTCCCCTCTGAGCGGCGAAGTCGCCGAGGACCGACAACTGGTATTAGATGCTCTGAAGGGCGGCCACGCTTTTATTGGCTACGATTTACCCGCACCGACGCGGGGGTTTCGATTCACTGCCCAGGGCAAAGACATTTTGGCCTGGATGGGCGACAGCCTGCCGTCTAAAAACGGGGTCACCCTGCA
>DATCYX010000608.1:0-3819 GCA_036526235.1 Anaerolineales bacterium
GGGGCGCGTAAGGGTCATCTCACCCGCCATCTCACTTACGCCCACAACTATCCATGTGCCTTGCATTTGATTGACCGGAGGTGCACCAAAGGTGAGCGTACATATTCCATCCAGTTTTTCGCTGCCGGTCTCTTTAATTTGGGTCATCGTATAAAAAATATACAGATTGTGATCCTTTACCAGCGTCATTTCTGATTTCCACGTCCCGAGGTTCTCTCCATTCTCGCTCAAATTTCCACTGATCACAAGCGTCCCGTGATCATTTTCGATAAAGCAATTTCCCTCCCCTGGGGTATCATGGATAGATTTGGATTTTAGATTCCACTGCCCGATCAGTTCGTCATGGAGAGGGCTGGACGAACGACCTTCTTTCTCAATTCCGACCATTGCCTTCCAACCCAGAATGACAATAGCGACATAAGCTGCAATTGGACCGACCGCCACTATACCCCTAGCGGTATCCTGCAATTCGAAATAATTTTGCCCGGCGAAAACCATATACAAAACAATCACCGGTATCAACGGCAGTAGGAGCAACAGTATCCAGGCTCTTAAAGTAACTCTTGTCATCTCACACCTCCTTATAGATTAGGTGAGGGAATGATACTGTGTCAATTACGCACGCCTTTGGTCTAGAATACGTCATGCTAATGCTACAAATATAATTCCAGCTATATTATATGCCTTTTGAATCCCTGCTCATTCAAGTACTGACAACGACCTGATTCTTGCCTGAGTTCTTCGCCTGGTAGAGGGCATTATCCGCTTGTTGTAAGATTGAATCCAGGTCGGTATGTGAGTGGTTATATGTGGCCGTACCTGCGCTTACCGATATGTGAATATCATGGTCAGCGAAGGGGATAGGTGTATTGGCCAGGATTCTGCGGATACGCTCAACGGACTCGTGAACATGCTGACTTCCCGCATATGGAAAGAGAACCACAAACTCATCGCCCCCGAAACGTGCGATGGTATCTGTCTGGCGCAAGTTATGTAAGCTGACCTCGCTGATCACCTGTAAGGCTCTATCACCAGCCAGATGGCCATAGGTATCGTTGACGCGCTTAAAATCATCGATATCAATGATAGCGATCGAAAAAGTTTCTCCATAGCGCAAGGTACGCACCAACTCCCGCTCGGCTAATTCAATGAAATACGCTCGATTGTACACACCGGTCAGGCTATCTCTCCTGTTTAGTTCTCGCAATTGACTTTCGGTGCTGACAAATTGAAACAACATACGCAGGAATATCGAACTGAAGATCGGTGTAATGATCGCAGGGACGAAAATCGCTGTCCAGAGTCCGGTCAGATCAGGACCATCTCCGATTAATGCACCAATTCCACTGGTCAACAGAATCGAAATCAGGATCGTTAGAACGGTGATCCCCAATATCGAGTTTAGCAGACCCAAACGGATGAACAGATTCCGCAACATGCGATCTTTTGTTTACTTTCCTTCAAGTTGAAGTAGCCAGGCTTTAGTCTTCACCCCACCTGGTGCGCCGTATCCATGCAAGCCACCGTCCTTACCCAGCACACGATGACATGGTACAACCAAGGGAATAGGGTTGGTAGCCTCAGCGCGGCCTACAGCACGAGCAGCGCGCGGCCTGCCAATTTGACGGGCAATTTCGCCGTAAGTTGTCACCTGACCGTAGGGACTGGCCAGCGTAACCCGCAGTGCCTGCTCTTGAAATGCGGTCATCCCAGACCAGTCAATAGAAAGGTCAAAACTCCGGCGTTCCCCCGACAAGTATTCTCCAATCTGCTGAACAGCCTGCGCAGTACGATCTTGATCGATTATAACCCGGGCACCCGGAAATTTGCGGAGCAAATGCGCACAAAACGCATCCCGGCTAGCTTGTATCTCGACAGCCAACAGCCCACGCTCCGATAGCCCTACCCAAATGGGACCCAAGGGGGAGGGTGCTACTTCACCAATGTAAATATTTTTCATCATTGTTACTCAATAATTCGTCACTACATCTATTACCCCGCGCTCACGCGCCTTATTCTCACACCAGCGAAATGAGCCAACAGAAATAAATGCAAATGCTATGGTCAGCGCCAACAAGATACCCATTAATTGAGAATTGTTGAACCCGGCAAGCGTGGGAAAAGCCTGTGCCACAGAGCCCACCAGAGATCGTCGCAGTAACTCCAGCCAATAAGTAATCGGCATCAAATAGCCAATAGGACGAAGGAAAGCTGGCAAAACACTCAGGGGAAAAATCGCCCCGCTGAACAGGTACAGGGCACCTGCCACTGCGCCGCCAAGTTCCCACATATGGTGCACCAGCAGCAACATCGCTCCTGCCAGGATTAAGCCCATCAGCGATAACATGAACACACCAATGAGCAGAGTTACCAGGAAAAGCGGCCAGTTGACAGCTGAGAAATCAATATTCAGGCGCAGAAAGAATACACCGAACAGGATGGTCACTACTACTGAGATGGAGGCGATCAGCAAGCGTGCCACACCCCGCCCCAGCAAGTAGACAGGGAAATTGACTGGAGCAGCATAGATATACTTCAAGGTCTTATAATGCTCGCGATCATCAATCACAGCCCAGGAAATGCCCGTCATCAGCTGCCCGACATAGATATAAAAAGCATTTCCTAAGTACATATACGGAAAAATCGGCGAGTCAAAATCCCCCTGGGTAATGACACTATACATCACCACCAGAATAGCCGCCCCTGCCAAGGGTTTGGCGAACGAATATACTGCGAACAGGAACGGATCTGCCCAGTTCGATTCGATCTGCCAGCCCAACCAGGAAGCCATGCGAAACGAGCGCCACATCATCATTTACCGTCGGCTCTCTGTCAGCCGCCCCTCGCGAATGGCAAGCTTTTCGATATAATTTAACAGCCAGCGTGCACCCAGTAGAAAAAGGAAGCATAATACCAGCAGCACGCCCAGCTCAACCTGCACAGAGAGGAAACCCAAGGCTTCACCAGATGGGAAAGCCAGCTGCCGCATGGCATCCAGCCCCAGGGTGAGGGGGATGATAGAAGCAGCCGCAGCCACCCAAAAATTGAGATTTTTGATGGGGAAATAAAACCCGGAAGCTAAATAGACCGGCTCCTGCGCCAAACTTACCAGATGCCATGCCTCCCGGCTCAATAACAGAAAGATCGAGGCACTCATCATCCCCAGACCATACAGGGCTACCATTGATAAAATAAACACGGCGCATAAAAGCGGAAAGCTAGCGATCGCATAGCGAACCTGGAACATCCAGCTCCCCAACCCCACAATCACCACCGCACGCAGCAGCGTGGCAAACAGCCCGCCCACCGCCATTCCCAGCAGGATGGCCATCATCGAGTTGGGCGCAATGATGTACAGCGCCAGGTTACCCTGCTCCTTCTCCCAATACAACTGGCTGGACATGTTCCACAAAACGTTCAACCAGAAAGCCATCATCGCCCCACCCAAGACGACGAAGCCAACGTATTCCTCCGGCGCGCCTATGGCGCGGTAGACAAACACATAAGCCGCCACAGAGAGCATAGGCAAGAATATCTCAAAGAACATCCAGGACTTCTCCCGCTGTTGCCCAATCACTCGCGGGTAGGCGCGCGCGATCACAGCTTGCATAAACAAAATCCAGCCACTGTTTTTCTTGACCCTCATTCGCCTTTCTCCACCTGCTCCATACTACGCCCAACTAGATCGACAAAGACATCTTCTAGTGAAGGTTCGCGCTTATGCAGGTTGAGAATATGAATATTAGCAGACGTCATGGTGTTGACCACTGCACCTAAGGCATCATCCTGTTCGAGGATGAACTCCAAGACCGAAAAACC
>DATCYX010000609.1:0-9214 GCA_036526235.1 Anaerolineales bacterium
GCAAATTGGTGAGAGACCAAAATGACCCCCGAAGAAGCCTGGCGCATATTAGATGAAATCAAAGATCCCGAGATTCCCGTGGTCTCTATTGTTGAGATGGGGATGCTGCGCCATGTAGAGATTGAAGACCAGACAGTGACCGTCACTATTGCGCCCACCTTCGTAGGTTGCCCGGCTATTCAGGTCATACAGGAGCATGTAACCCGCTCGCTAGAAGAGGCGGGTGCAGAAACCGTCAATGTTCGCTTTACCTATTCACCACCTTGGAGCAGTGATGCAATCACACCCGAAGCTCGAAAAAAATTGAAGGGTTTCGGCCTATCCCCTCCACAAATGCATCAGGGATTGATCGAGATAGCACTGCTGGACCCTGCAGCTTGCCCATATTGCGATTCAACCAATACATCCATGCGCAATAGTTTCGGCCCTACCCTTTGCCGGTCAATCCACTATTGCAACAACTGCCAGCAGCCGTTTGAAGCCTTTAAACCTCTCTGAAAGCTTCGACAGGAGATTACCAGAATGTCCAAATTGATTGCCCTATTTAAACAACCCGCTGATCCCACAGCATTTGACCAGGCTTACTTCAATACCCATCTGCCCCTGATAGCAAAAGTACCCGGTTTAAACAAGACCGTTGTCACTCGCTTCACCCGAACTCTACAAGGCGAAGGCTTTTATTTAATGGCCGAAATGGTCTTCGACGACCGGGAGGCGCTTAAAACAGGCATGAAAAGTCCAGAGATGGCTGCAGCAGGAGCAAACCTGAATACATTTGCCGCAGGGCTGGTCACCTTGATGTTCGCAGAAGAAGAAAGCCGCTAGCACCCATGTCCACCTACACTGTGATCGACAGCCAGACCTTATTCGAACATCCGGGTGTCAAAATTGTTGTCGATACACTGGATCACCTTGGGAAACAGCGCCGCTACTTTTACCTTGCCAGTCCAGTAAACGCTGTTGCAACGGTAGGGTTAACCGATGATAGTCAGCTTCTCCTAACGCGCCAGTACCGCCATCCAGTTGGACAGGTAATTTACGACCTCCCGGCTGGACGACTCAACGCAGGTGAGTCGCCACTGGAGGGCGCCCGGCGCGAGTTTGAAGAGGAAACTGGCTATTATCCCAACCATATTGAGCAGCTTGGCTTTTACAACCAATTTCCTGGCACATTGCGAGCCGCGACGACCTTGTTCTTCGCCCGCGATCTCGTCCCTACCCACCAACACCTGGATGAAGGTGAGGAGCTCGACATTGTGATCAAGCCTGTGCCCGAAGTATTGGAGATGATCTTGGGTAACGAGATCATCGATGGCTCCCTCCAACTCGGGGTATTACTTGCCCTTCAAAAAGGGCTGATTAAATCTTAACGATCTGTTTTCCAGGCAGCTTTTGTTCACTGAAGTGAGATCTACTAAATAAAGGAGCATGATGGAATATCGTTACCTGGGTCGCACGGGTATAAAAGTATCTGAACTCTGCTTAGGGTCTATGCAATTTGGTTGGACTGCGAGTGAGGAAGATTCCTACCAAATCCTTAGCGCAGCATTTGAGGCTGGGATCAATTTTATTGATACCGCCGATGTGTATTCTCGCTGGGTGGAAGGAAATCCAGGAGGAGTGGCAGAGGCCATCATCGGTAAATGGATGAAGCGCAATAATATCCCCCGCCACCAGGTGATCATCGCTACCAAGGTGCGTAGTCGGATCGGCGATGATCCCAACGACGAAGGTCTCTCGCGCAACCACATTTTCCGGGCAGTGGAGGCCTCGTTAAACAGGTTAGGTACCGACTACATCGACCTGTACCAGTCACACTGGTATGATGAGAATACACCAATTGCCGAAACAATGGTTGCCTTCGACGATTTGGTTCGCCAAGGGAAAGTGCGTTATATCGGCTGCTCCAATTACCCCGCCTGGAGGTTGACAGAGGCTTTGTGGACATCAAAACACCATCGAATAGTCCGGTATGATGCAATCCAACCTCACTACAATTTGGTCCACCGAGCCGAATTCGAGCGAGAGTTAGCCGATGTCAGCCGCGCCTACAACCTGGGAGTGATCCCCTATAGCCCTCTGGCAGCCGGTTTTCTCACCGGGAAGTATCGCAAAGGTAAAGTTGTCGAGAGCTCGCGCGCAAACCGCGCCCGACGGTATTTTAACGATCGTAACTGGTCCTTACTCAACCAAATGGAAAGAATTGGTAAAGAAAAGGGTGGCTATACTATCTCCCAAATAGCCCTGGCATGGTTGCTCAACGACCCCATGATCACCAGCCCGATAATTGGACCTCGCTCCTTGGAACAACTCGAAGATAACCTGGGCTCGGCTGGATTACGGCTTTCTCAGAATGAGAAAAAGGAATTAGATGAAACTAGTCGTTGGACAGATGAATAAGCGAACTACTCCAAACTATTCCGAATCTCTCCCCAGGCACGTTGAAAAGCCAGAACCACCGACGGGTCAAAATGGGTGCCACTGGAGCGTAATATCTCATCATAAGCCGCTTCCGGGGTGAGGGCAACCCGATAGGAACGAGAGGTGATCATTGCATCAAATGAATCCGCTACCGCCACAATGCGCGCCGAAAGAGGGATATCCTCTCCTGCCAGACCATCAGGATACCCCGTTCCATCCCACCGTTCGTGGTGGTGACGGATAATGTCGATGGCTGATTGCAAATAGGAAATATTTTTAACCATTTCCGCCCCGATCACGGGGTGTTTTTTCATCTCCTCCCATTCCATCTTATCCAATGCCCCAGCTTTGCTTAATACGCTCTCCAGGACATGGATTTTTCCAATATCATGCAGAATACTGCCATAAGCTAAATAATTCAAATGGTTGGTGGTCCACCCCAGTTGTTGGGCAATAGCTAAGGCATGATCGCGCACTCGCTCGACATGCCCGCGGGTGTAGTGATCGCGCAGTTCAATCGCATTAGCCAGCATAATCAAGCTCGCTTCATACGCTTGCTCAAGCTGAGCTAATAGCAGTTGCTGGCTGCGTGTCAAACGGGAGCGAATCGTAGTAAGCAGTTCCTGTCGAGTAATTGGTTTGACCAGGTAATCTTCTACACCAAGTTTCTTGCCTGTAAAAATTTCGTCCCGACCGCGCCTAGCGGTGAGAAAGATAAAAGGTATCGAGACCCATTCCGGTTTAGTGCGAACTTCCTCAAAAAATAAATATCCATCCATTTCCGGCATGGCAATATCCGAAAGGATCAGATCTGGTGGCTTGGTCTTCATCTGCTCAATTGCATCCATGCCATGCGATGCAGTGAGTACAGCATAACCTTCTGATAAAAGCAGCTCATGCAGACCCTGTCGAAGCACATCATTGTCTTCTACGATAAGGATTGTTTCACCAGCCATTCTTCTCCTATCAGTGCCGGAAAACGCACGTAAAATGTGGTGCCTTTCCCTAGATCGCTCTTAAAATCAATTCGACTACCGTGCATATCAGCAATTTCTTTTACAATTGCCAACCCTAATCCAGTGCCATGAATTTTACTTTGTCGTACTAATTTACCTCGATAAAACCTCTCAAATATGTGCGGTCTATCTTCCGGATCGATACCAATGCCCGTATCATGCACCTCCAGGCATACCATGCTGTCACCCCAGGAAGTGCGGACAACTACATCACCTTTGACAGTGTAGTGGATGGCATTTGCTACCAAGTTGCTTATTAAACGGGAAAGCTGGTTGGGTTCTCCCATAACCAAAGGCAGGTTGGGGTCAGGGTTAAATGATAATTCTAAGCCACCAGCTTCTGCCAACGGACGAATGGCTGTGACTACCTGATCAACCAGCTTGTTCAATTTAATCCGGGCAAATTCAACTTTCTTTTCTTTTCCGACAGCCAACCTGGATAGATCAAGGATATCTTCGACCAATTTAATTAACAGATTACTCTGTTCCTTAAGGACGTTCAAATAGTGGGTGCGTTTCTCCGGTGGGGCATCCAACAACAATTCAAGATACAAGCCAATATTGGTTGTGGGGGTGCGTAACTCGTGAGACACATCTGAAACGAACATATCCTTCAAGCGGTCAAGCTCTTTTTGGTGAGTGATATCCCTCTGGCTACCGACATATCCAACAATTTGACCATTCTCATCACGAAGGGGAGCAAACGTCATCTGAACATCATATTGACTGCCATTATTCCTAAGGCCAACCATCTCCTTGGTCCATACCGCGCCCGCCTGCAGTATGCCCTGTATTTCACTGTAGAAATTATCTGCTTTGTCAATTTTATAGAGTCCCCACAGCTTCTGCGCGAATAGCTCTTGCTCGTTATAGCCGGTCTGCGCCTCGTAGGCAGCATTAACGCTCAGCAAACTACCATCCAGGTCAATGACCACTACACCCTCGCCAACGCTACCGAGAATGGCCTCAAGACGTTTTTTGGAAGCCGAAAGCTCTTCAGTACGCTCTGTCACCCGCTGCTCCAACATGGCATTGTGCAGCCGGAGTCGCGTGACCAGGTGAAGGTTTTCTATCAATGGTGCCAAATGGCGTGCAACCACACGCAGGATGTCCGTATCCTCTCCACTAAATAAATCTCCACCTAACTTCGGTCCCAAAGCCATCAACCCAAGCACTTCCCTGTGCCCAATTATCGGCACCCAAAGGTAAGCTTGCTCGCTGTTTAAAAGAGAAAGCTCCTGAGGCGATAACACCGTTTGACTGAGTGACTCGCGTAGCACGGATCTTTCAACCGCGCCACCCATATTGAGCAAATATGATAGGCTGCTTCGAGGCAGTGGGGCGTAGGCAGGTCGATGCATTTCGCCAGTGGGTGGATTAGGCGAGACGGAAATAACAGAGAAATCGCCCTCTAGGTCAGCAAGAAAAACACAGACCTCCTCTAGCCGAATGGTGTCCAGCAAGCGCGCGCTCGTGTTGTTTGCCAGGGATTGCAAGTCTGTAATTTGCTCTAATCCTTGGGTAATCAACGAAACTGCACTGCGATAGTCATACCAACCGCCATAAAATATAATGTCAACAACACGCTGTACAAAGCGGTTTAGGGGGCTGAAGATTGTTGCCAGGATAAGTACCAGCACGGTGTTGATTACTGGTCCTTTAAATGGCATATTGGGAAGAAAACGATCTAACCCAACTGACATGAGCAGATAGATCACACCCAGGATCGAATAAACCAGGATGATTGATGCGCCACGATTGACGTGCCGCTCAATCTCGATCAGGCGGTAACGCAGTATGGCAAAGCCATAGGTAAGCGGCAATATTCCTAGGAATAGAAAGAGAAATGGCTGCGGGATAAAGGTATCACCCAACAGCGCATTGGGCAAGATACCCATCGTAATCATGGGCAGAAGGCTAATAGCTCCCCCTAAAACGACAATACGAATTTTACTGCGCACCCCAGCTGTTGTGGCGTTACGGTAAGAATAAAACAATAACCATAGCGTGATCAAGAAACATAAAGCAAGGAAAAACCGGCTGGCGATAAACAACTGGTTTGCCCAATAACTCCTCGCCTCTCCGCTGCCTACATAAGCATACAGCAAGCCAAAGACAAGACCCACGCTATATAAACCAGCAAGAAATACACGCTGGCTTTTTATGTTTAGACTTTGGGGAAAATTAAAGTGAAAATGAACCATTAAGGGTCCGCCCACCCAAAGTAAAAAACTGAGCAGTTGGGCTGTCCATAATGGCGCAAACTGGCTACTACTTCCAGCACTCAAAGCCGTGGCAAATATTTGGAAGAATAAGAAGAATATAACTGAACCCTCTTGAGCTGGCTTGAACGCCTGTACCCCCACGCCTATACCCCAAAAGATCAGGGCAACTAAAAAAGGCACTAAGCGGTATAGACGCTCGATATAGGAGGGTTCCTCCAACTTAAAAGTCAATTCGATTGGGCTTCCATCCCTCTCTACGGTAAGGATTACAAGATCTCCAGGTATTTTCCCGGGATAAAGTGGCAGCGCTTCGATCAACGGCACATCGTTTACTAATAGAATACGATCGCCTTCGCGCAAAATACCGGCAGCCGGACTGCCAGGCTCGATCTCAAAATCCCCAGCCAGGCTATGCAAATTAATACCATCGTAGGGGAAATTAAACGCCAAACTGGCACCCCAAATTAAATAAACAAACACTGCCAATGCGCCAATAAATGGCAGGCTAAGCCACCAACGCTGGGAGCTGATCATGTATCCTCGCCCACTGAGCAGGGCAAAAATGATTCTATCACAAGGGGAATAGTGAAATGGCGCGATGAGCGCCACCTAAACAAATTGTTGGCTTTTAATAATTGGCCTCATTCAGATGCAGAATAAGGGGATTCTTGCATTTTCCCGTTGTTCGCAAACAGCTAATTAGAAGTCTTGTGCTAGCTTAGCTAACCACCCACCTGCTGGAGAGCGAGGTTGAGCGCGCTCAAGAGCCTCTAATGCTCTTTCCTTGTGTTGTTCAATCTTAACCAGCAAATAATCTGCAGCCCCGCTTTGGTCAACCAATAATATTGCATCCTGGGCTGCTTCCTTGCTTTGAGTTGCGTTCCGCAAACACTTCTTTAAGCGAGCCGCCTGATCGGACGGGAGAACATCTAAAGCGTATACGACCGGCAACGAACGTTGAAATGAGTGCTTCTGGCCAGGTGTGCCGGAATCGTGCGGAGAGAAAACATCTTCCAGATCGTCTGTAATTTGGATGAGCAGACCGAAGTTGCGACCATAGTCTGTATAGCCAGCCAAAATGTCATCAATACTGGTTGCCAGCCTTGCGCCAGCGCGACAACCCAGTGCAAAGAATGCCCCCGACTTTGTTTCGGCTTGTTGCCAGTATTGTTCCAAAGACAGCATAGCCCGGGTTAAATCAGCGTGCTGACCGCTACCCATTACGATAAGGGTACGCAAGAAATCTCCAATAACCTCGGTCGCTTTTGCCTGGGTTGTTGGGTTATGTGATAGGGCTTCTAGAGCTAAAGATGCACTGAAATATAACCCGCTGGCGGTGCTCAAGGCGAAGCCCGCACCTTGATCTTTCCACCACTTGTCTGGCTCGTCGCCATCTTGCACATTATCCATCACTTGGGCAGCCGCATAATACAGAAACCAAGCCAGTGCCAGATCATCCGCCCATATAGGGTCCCCACCAGCCCCCTGGCAGCACCAAGCTGGCAGCTCCAACAAGCGGGAAAATCCTTTCCCGATGGTCTTGCTCCCAGTTTTACCAAAGTTTAAAGCCGAGCGCATGGCCTGGGTGTAATCAGACCATGCGCCAGAAGATTTCCACAATAATTCTAACTTATCCGATATGCGGTCGTCCAATACGCTTATCTTGCCCAGCTACCGCGCTTTACGGCAGCCAAAGAAACAATCCGCATTTTCTCCTCGTCCCCTCTGCGATGTGCTGTGAGAATGAACGCCAACTCTTCCTTGCTCAACTTTAAACCGCTTTTTGCCAATGTGGATTCGGGTGAAGCGAAGAATTGCGAGGCGAAGCTGGTGTCCGTCGACATTTGGTAGACAACTTGGGCGAGTGTCATTTTATCCTCCGTGAAAGATAGATGTATTGATTAATAAGGGGGAATTATCTTAAAATGCGGATATCTTTAGATTAGCACCTCCTATGTACCGATTGAACTATAACACTCTGAACCTAAATCGAGCGTTTTCATTCCAGACTTTATTAAAATGCTTACACTTATGAAAGTGTAAAATAAATATCACAATAAAACTTGTTTGTCAAGCAATAATACGCCATCATGCATAAAACTTGACAGAATTTACAAAATATTTATCAGTGCTGGACTCTATGGATACCATTGTATATTTAATTCAAGTGGTACAAATAGGATAACAACATGTGGAAAATAAATCCACTATCATTGCATTATACATTTGTTATCATTAGGTTAAAACCCACACAGTTTGTACGAGGGTTTTCCAATTACTGATAACACCCGTTACAATAGGACGTTGCGCTATCCGACACTTTTAGTTGTATACTACGCCGAGTAAGGAGCTAGCTTGGTGCCATCACATAAAGTTAATACACTTGATCTCAATTTTACGGGTATTGCAGGCACGATTGCCGCATATCTTATCCCGCATGCGCAAGGCGCGATCCTGGTCGAATGTGGGCCATCTTCAACTTTACCTGCCCTTCAAGCAGGGCTGGAAGCTTATGGTCTTACTGCTTCCGATGTGACCGATGTGCTGCTCACACACATCCATTTAGATCACGCTGGAGCCGCTGGCTGGTTAGCGCGTCAAGGAGCCCGCATTCATGTGCATCCAGCCGGCGCACCCCATCTGCGCGATCCCGAGAAACTTCTCAATAGTGCTCAACGCATCTACGGTGACATGATGCAAACGCTCTGGGGAGAGGTTCTTCCCGTTCCACCTGAAAGCCTGCGTATTCTCCAGGATGGGGATGAAATCGAGATCGGAAGTCTGCACTTTCAAGCCATCGACACACCCGGTCATGCTGAACACCATTTTGTATATGTGCTGGATGATTTGTGCTTCAGCGGCGATATCGGCGGCGTCCGCGTGGGAAATCTGCGCCACCTGCGCCTGCCTATGCCACCCCCAGAATTACACCTGGGCAGGTGGCGGCAAAGCTTGGTGCGTTTACGGGAGCTGCCTATCCGTCGCATTGCTCCCACCCATTTTGGAATCTATAATGATATAGACTGGCATCTTGCGGCTATCGAGAAAGCTCTGAATGACGTAGAAACCTGGATCGAATCCATCATGCCATCCGATCCGCCCATTGAAATCCTTAACCAGCACTTCGACGAGTGGTTACGCCAGCGATCACTAAATGAGGGGGTGCAGCCAGGGTTGTTAGAGGAGTATAAAATTGTTAACCCCTCTTGGATGTCATGTTATGGCATTCAGCGTTATTGGAGAAAGTTTCGCAGTGAAAATTGAGTTGCTTCCCGATCCCTCACTCGAAGATCAGCGGATCAATGAGCCAACAGACCTGGATGCCTGCCCACGTTGCGGCGAGCCTATTGAGGATTTGGTATGGGGACAAACCAATTGCCCCCGTTGCGGGCTGCATTTTGAATGTTGCTAGGCCTTTGAAGATATCGTGGTAAATGTACCCGAAGAGCTGATAGCAATATTCCGTTCCGCTCGGCGGGTGGCTGTCCTAACGGGATCAGGTATCTCCGCGGAAAGTGGTGTACCTACATTTCGAGATGCTCAGACAGGTTT
>DATCYX010000610.1:0-22645 GCA_036526235.1 Anaerolineales bacterium
GTGACCCTTGCCAAAAGATTCTACGGCGATGCGGGCTGCCTGGTGGGTGAGCACATGCGCCGGATGCCCGTACTCGCCATTGGATCCGTGGGTGATCACGGCGTCCACCTCGAACTGGCGGATGCTGGTGGCTACCTGACCCGCCAGGAGGGTCAGGTCCTGGGTGTAGGCGTATAACTGCTCATCCGGCCCGACGCGCGGGTCGACGTAATCTAAGAAAGTCAGGCTGCTGCCACCCAGGTTTTGTACCGCACAAACCATTTCTTTCTCGCGCACGTTACCCAGCTCCTCTTCGCTACACAAAGGGGGCTCGCCGGTTTCGCCACCCTCACCGCGCGTGGCGCACAGAAAGTGCAGGCGCGCCCCGCTGCGAGCTAGCAGCGCCAGTGTGCCGCCGATCAGCACGGTTTCATCGTCTGGGTGGGCAAAGAAAGCCAGGATATTCATGAAAGAATTCACCATTTGATCTCATCAACTTCAAACACGGGACCATCCTCGCAAACCAACTTCCGGCCCAGGTGTGCAGGCACAGCGCATACCCCGCATTCTGCCATCCCGCCGCAGGGCATGGGTGTCAGCAGCAACGCCTGACCTGGGCAGGGTAGCTGCGCTTGTGCGCTTAAGCCAAGCCGGGCGCGCAATTCTGGCAAGGCAGCCATGGGCAGGTCGATGGCGATAAAGTCTGCCCAGGTGAGCAGCTCTGGCAACGCACTTAGGGGATATGCCTCTACCGCGGATGGGAGCATGGGCAGCGGGGCGTCGGTGAACAAGGCAACCGCCCCTTCCTGGTCTAGTACAGTGGGGATGAGCGGCATCAGGCGAGCCGAGGTCTCCCCAAGGCCAACCAGGGCAACATTGCGTGCGGTGGGAGGTAGTTTAAAACCGTGTCCCAGCGGTCCATGAATCTCCAGGGCTGTCCCAGGCGTCCAGGCTACCTGGTAAGGCGAGGCGGCGAGAAAACTGTCCTTTGAGTAAGCCATAGGGAAGAGCGGCATGGAGAGGGGTTGAAGCGCATCTTTGGGGTCTATAGCCAGGGCATATTGCCCGGCTGCTGGGATGACCTGCGCGGGGCAGGTGAGCCAAGCTGAAAAACCCCCAGGGTCTTGTTGGATCTCTATCACACGGGCAGTTTGGGCGCGCACGGGCGCATGGTAGCACATTTTGTCCTGGCAGGCAATGGTGTGGCCTCAGAGCAGGGCATATGCATATGCCCTGAGGGGCATGCGCAATCCCGCAAAAAGAGGGTTTGGGGTGTATTGGTGGGGGTATGCCCCCACCAATACACCCCATTTTCTCTCCTCAGTGGTGGGAAATCGCCCAAATGCGATTGCCCTGAGCCTCAGAGCATCAGAGGTGAAGAAACACGAGTATAATGAGATCGTTTACCCGTTCGAGTATAGGAGGTTTTATCCATGAATGTAGCTAGTACCATTAAGATTATTGCCAGCCTGTCCTGGTTCGTATTTCTGGGCATCATCGCCCTCGCTGTAGGGCGCGCCTCTCGCCGCCAGCCTCTTCGAGGCGCAACGACCATTATCATCGTTGTGGGCGTTTTGGCATTGCTGCTCTCCACAGCCAGTGCTGGTCTGGTGTTCGTCTCGCCTCAAGAGCGCGGTGTGGTGATCACCGCCTTAGACCCAGGAGGCTATCGCCCGCAGGCGCTCCAAGCCGGTCTGCGCTGGGTTGTCCCCTTTGTGGAGAACGTGGTCACATACCCGATCTCCAGACAAACCTACACCATGTCCATTGCCCCTTTGGAGGGCCAGGTGCAGGGTGATGACTCGGTGGCTGCCCGCACAGCCGATGGGCAGGAGATCTTTGTAGATGCCTCGGTGCTATACGCCGTTGATCCTGAAGAGGTGGTGCAGTTGCATATCCGCTGGCAAAACCGCTACATCGACGACCTGGTGCGGCCCCTATCGCGCGGTATCATCCGCGATGCCGTCTCGCAGTTTCGTGTCGAAGAGGTGGTCACCTCGAAGCGTTTTGAGCTGGTCGATCAGATCCGGACAAACATGTCAGCCAAGTTAGATGAGAATGGGATGATTCTGGTGGACTTCGTGCTGCGCAATATCACCTTCTCGCCGGAATACGCCGCCTCGGTGGAGCAGAAGCAGATTGCCGAGCAGCAGGCCCAGCAGGCCCGGTTGGTGGTAGAGCAGAGAAAGCAGGAAGCCGAGCAGGCGCGCCAGTCTGCCCAGGGTCAAGCTGACGCGGCAGTGATCCGCGCCAAAGGTGACGCCGATGCGCGCTTGATCCAGGCTGACGCCGAGGCCAAAGCTTTGTTGCTCATCGCCGACGCCCTGCAGGATAATCCCGAGCTGATCACCTACCAGTATATCAACCGGCTGGCTCCCGGGGTGCAGGTCATGCTGGTGCCCAGCGACAACCCCTTCCTACTGCCACTGCCCACCCTGGAGCCGGGGGTGGTCGAGCCGTCGCCGTCACCGTCGCCCTCTCCCCCAGCGACAACACCGTGACCAATATTCTAAAATACGTGCACAGTTGAAGGAGAAGTACCTCCGCAATTGCGTAACTTCTGATCTGCAAAGATGAGCCATTTCAATCCCTCTGGGCGTCAGATCCGCCTGACCAGCCTTTCGAGTTGCGCCGGTTGAGCATCGAAGCTGAGCGCCGAAGCGCTGGCGCAGGTGCTGCGCCCGATTAAGGACATATTTAATCCCGCCGATTATCCTGACCTCTTGGTGGGGTTGTCCGATCCAGACGACGCCGCCGTGTGGCGTCTGGATGAACGCCGCGCCCTGGTCGTTACGACGGATTTCTTCACCCCGGTGGTGGACGATGCCTATGACTACGGGGCGATCGCCGCAGCCAATGCCCTTTCGGATATCTATGCCATGGGGGGGCAACCCTTCCTGGCATTGAACGTGGCAGCCCTGCCGCCTGATCTGCCTGCTGAACTGCTGGGGGAGATTCTGCGCGGCGGGGCGGAGGTCGCTCGGCAGGCAGGAGTGGTCATTGCTGGTGGGCACACTGTTCAGGATAAGGAGCCTAAATATGGCCTGATTGTGGTGGGCTTTGTCGATCCGGAGCGCCTGATCACGAAAAGCGGAGCTCGCCAGGGTGATGTGCTTGTTTTGAGCAAACCGCTTGGCTTTGGCACTACGACCACAGCCTTGAAGCGCGGTCAGGCTGATCCCACGGATGTATCTGAGGTGGTGGGGTGGATGAAGCGCCTGAATAAAGCTGCTTCTGAGCTGGCGATCGAGGCGGGCGTGCGCGGTGGTACTGATGTCACTGGATTCAGCCTGTTGGGTCACGGGTGGGAGATGGCTGAGGCTTCTGGCGTGGGGCTGCGCTTTTTCTTCGGGAAAATCCCCTTCACGCGCGGGGCGCGCCGTTATGCCCATGAGGGTATATTCCCTGGTGGCTCCGCGGATAACCGCCTGTACTATGGCGACCATGTGCGCTTTGACGAAGGAATCGACGAGCCATCCCAGATGCTGCTGTTCGATGCGCAGACCAGCGGCGGCTTGCTACTCTGCGTGCCACGCCAGAAACTGGAGGGCTTATTAAGCCGCGCTGCCCAGGTCGGGCAGGTGTTGTGGGAGGTGGGGGAGGTCGTGGATGGGGAGATCATTGAGGTGCTAAGATAAGGCGCAGATGTTATCGAACCCTGCGGGCACGATGGTGTCCCGAAGATGGGTGGAATTACAAAATAAATTCCCAAGCGTGGCAAACGATAAATTTACGAAATCCCCTCAAACGGGGAGAAGAGCGGGTATTTAATGCCTATACATAGAATGTTTGGCAATGGCGGCTACGAATTCAACTCTCGCCGGTCTCCGGTGTTGGGACGAGGTGGCATGGTCGCCACCTCCCAACCTCTGGCGGTGGCTGCTGGTCTGGAAATCCTGAGCAAGGGCGGTAATGCTGCCGATGCCGCGGTGGCTGTTGCCGCTGCTCTCAACGTCACCGAGCCAACTTCCACCGGCATCGGTGGGGATTGCTTCGCTTTGTACTATGACGCCGCTACCTGCCAGGTGAGCGCGATGAACGGGTCTGGTCGCGCCCCGGCTGCCTTGACCCTGGAGCGTCTGCAGCGCGAAGGTTTTGGGACCGAGCTGCCGCCGTATCATCCCTATACCATAACCGTGCCTGGCGCCTGTGCTGGTTGGTGCGACCTGGTCGAGCGCCACGGGCGGCTTTTATTGAAAGATGTCCTCACCCCTGCCATCCGACTGGCGGATGAGGGTTTCCCGGTGACGCCGGTCACAGCATATTTTTGGGACCGAGGTGTTACACGCCAGCTTGGTCATGCCCCGGGCGGGCTGGAGCTGACCATTGAGGGTCGCGCCCCCCGTCCAGGAGAGCTATTCCGCAACCCCGGTTTGGCGCGCACTTTTCGGGCTGTAGCCCAGGCTGGAAAGCAAGCCTTTTACCAGGGCGCCATCGCTGAAGCCATCGCTGCAACGGTGCAGGCAGCCGGGGGTTGCCTGACAACTGACGACTTGGCTGCGCACGAGAGCACCTGGGAGCAACCAATCCATACGACCTACCGCGGGCTGCGTGTTTGGGAATGCCCGCCGAACGGTCAGGGGCTGGCGGCATTGATCGCATTGAACATCCTGGAGGGATATGATCTCGCCTCTATGGAGCCGCTCTCTGCCACTCGCCTGCACTTGCAGATCGAGGCTATGCGCCTGGCTTTTGCCGATACCCGCTGGTATGTGGCGGACCCGGCCTTCAATCCAGCACCTGTGGACGAGCTGCTCTCCAAGGATTACGCTGCCTCGCGCCGTCGTCTGATCGACCCAGCCCGCGCAAATCTTGAATTCCAGACGGGCACGCCCACAGCCGCCTCGGATACAGTCTATTTGAGCGTGGTAGATGGGGAGGGGAACGCCTGCTCATTCATCAACAGCAATTACATGGGATTTGGCACTGGCATTGTGCCGACAGGCTGGGGATTCAGCCTGCAGAATCGCGGGCATAATTTCGGCCTGAACGCAGGTCATCCCAATGCCCTGGCGCCCGGCAAGCGGCCTTATCACACCATCATCCCAGGCATGATTACAGTGGATAGAGAGCAATCATCCACAGCAGACCGCCAGCCTGCACAAGCCAACCACCAACTTGTCGCCAGCTTTGGCGTGATGGGCGGTTTCATGCAGCCACAGGGACATATGCAGGTGCTTGTAGCCCTGGCGGATGACAAGCTGGACCCGCAAGCTGCCCTAGACCAGCCACGTTTCTGCATCCAAGACGGCGAGGCAGGTGGGGGCGTCGCCTTAGAAGAAGGCATCTCCCTTCAGGTTAAAAGCGAATTGGCCTTGAGGGGACACCCGGTCGAGATGGTGGCGGGCTATGATCGGGCGCTCTTTGGGCGCGGCCAGATCATCTTGCGGGATGCTGAGAGCGGTGTGCTTTGGGGTGGAAGTGATCCGCGGGCTGATGGCTGCGCCATGAGTGTGTGAGTAGGAACACAGGCATCTTATAACCCTGCAGAGCGCGTGATATAATCTCGCCGTGATATTTATAATACTAACGCAGTTGAGGGAAAAAACTCCCCACCTGCGTACACAATAATTGGTTCAAAGAATTGGAAGGATAACATGTTAATCAGTAAAGAATTAGAGGAAGCTATCAATACACAGGTCGGGCGCGAGTTTGGCGCCAGTTTGCAATACAATAGCATCGCCGCCTACTTTGATGCAGATAACCTGCCCAGCCTGGCAGCCTTTTTCTACCGGCAAGCCAGTGAAGAGCACATGCACGCAATGAAGTTTCTGAACTATGTCGTGGATGCCGGTGGTCAGGTACGCATACCGGCCATCTCTGCCAGCAAGTATGATTTCTCGTCTGCTGAAGAGGCTGTCCAGCTCGCCCTGGACTGGGAGCAGGAAGTGACGCGCCAGATCAACGAGTTGATGAATCTGGCCATCCAGCAAAAAGACCATATCGCACAAGACTTCCTGCGCTGGTTCGTGACCGAGCAATTGGAAGAGATCTCTACCATGGATCGTCTGTTGAGTATTGTGCGCCGTTCCAAGGACAACGTGCTCTTTGTGGACGATTACATCTCTCGCAACCCTATCGTCTCACCTGAAGAGGCGGGAGGTGAGGCTGAGTCCGGGGCATAGACGCTTAAAATAAAACAGCGGACACAAGTGCCCGCTGTTTTATTTTAAGCGTAGTTACACTTCTTCGATGCGCTCGATTTCAGGGAAAAACTGGCGAACGGTGCCCTCCACCCAACCATGCAGCGTGCTCGGCAGGAGCGGGCAGCCCAGGCAGGCGCCGCCAAGGCGCACTTTTAATACCGAGCCATCAAGAGATATATATTGTACCGACCCACCATGGTAATGCTCGATATAAGCGCTTAGCCGCTCGATCAGGGCGCGTAATCGGTCTTCATAGACGGGATCGACCATGGCTACCCTCCTTTGCGTAATTCGAATTAGTACCCAATCCTTGTCTGAGCAGTTCCATGACATGCTCGTGCGTGTTGCGCAGGCGCTGTGCAATCACAGTCGCCAGGCGCTCCAGGATAAGTATACCAGTTTCCGGATTTTGTTCGCAAAGGTTACGCAGGTCTTTGCCGTACAGGCGCAGCATCTGGGTGTATTCTTCACATATTGCCCCAGAGGTGTAGGCATGACTCCCCAGCGCGGCTGACCAGCCTACGATACCCCAGGGACGCACACGCGCCACCAGGATTTCAGGGCCGTCCTCAGGCTTATAGCGGATGACGACCTCGCCGACAACTACCAGATAGAGATAATCTGCCGGATCGCCTTGTTCAAATAGTACTGTACCGGAGTAACAGTCTACCGGGGTAAAAAGAGGGCGCACCAGTTCTCGCTGGTCAGAAGTAAAGCCATCAAATAGCGGTAGTTGATCGAAGATATCACTCGACATGCCGTTCAATTGACCTCCAGGGTAACATATACTGTAGCCAGATTTACCCCGCCCTTCTAGTGGCGAACTTCCTGAATCTGTGGATAAACATCATTAAAAGTAATGATGTTTCTTGGACAATCGTCATAATCACTTGCAAATTTTGCTCATACGGAGATGAGACAGGGGGTGAAGGAGTTGCAAAAAGAGGGGTTCTGCAGGATAAATAGGATCCTGCAGAACCCCTCATGTTGTTTCATCCAAGGTTGAGAAGAGTTCTTATCAGGCCTCGACCTGGCTGACCTCTTCTGCTGGTATGCTTTGGTCGCTTGCCTGTTCCACGCGGCAGAAGGTAAGCTCGTTCTTCTCCTCGTCCACTTCCACCAAGATCTTATCTCCTGACGAGAACTCGCCACTGAGCAGGCTGACCGAAAGCGGGCTTTCCACGTGCTTCTGCAAGGCTCGGCGTAGTGGGCGGGCACCAAAAGATGGATCGTAGCCCACATTGGCCAGCCAGACACGGGCTTCTTCGCTCAGCTCTACCACCAAGCCATGCTCGCTCAGGCGCTCCTGCACCTCGTTCATCTGCAAGTCTACGATTTCGCGCATCTGCTCCAGGCTGAGCGGCGAGAAAGTGATAATCTCGTCGATTCGGTTCAGGAACTCGGGGCGGAATGTGCTCTTGAGTGCCTTTTCGATCTTCTCGTGGGCGGCACGCTCTTCATCGTCGTCTTTGCGTTGCAGGAAGCCTAAGCTGCCCGCTTTGCGCACAAACTCAGTGCCCAGGTTGCTGGTCATGATCAAAACCGTGTTGCGGAAGTCCACAATATGACCCTGCCCATCAGTCAGGCGGCCGTCATCCAGGATCTGCAGCAACGCATTCCATACTTCAGGATGGGCTTTCTCGATCTCATCGAACAGGATGACGCGGTATGGCCGGCGGCGTACTGCCTCGGTGAGCTGGCCTCCTTCCTCGTACCCAACATATCCAGGAGGCGCACCAAACAGGCGGGAGACAGTGTGCTGCTCTCGGTATTCGCTCATGTCGATGCGCACCAGGGCGTCTTCGTCTTCGAACATGAATCTTGCCAGCGCTCTAGCCAGCTCTGTCTTGCCGACCCCTGAAGGGCCGATGAAGATGAACGAGCCGATTGGCCTGCGCGGGTCCTTCAGACCGGAGCGGGCGCGGCGGATGGCATCCGAGATAGCCTTGATGGCTTCGTCTTGCCCTTTGATGCGTTCGTGCAGGCGAACCTCCATCTGTAGCAGTTTCTCCGCCTCGGTTTCCATCATCTGGTGCAAAGGGATGCCTGTCCATTGTGCGACAACCTCTGCGATGTCATTGACATCCACCACCTCGTCAAGCTGGTGCTCGGCTTCCCACTGGTCGCGCTTTTCATTAAATTCAGTTTCCAATCGCAGGCGCTCTGCCTTTTTCTGCGCCGCGCGTTCGTAATCGCGCTCCAGTCCAGATTGTTCCTCTTCGGCAGCCAAGCGATCGATCTCGACCTTTAAATCCTTGATCTCGGGTGGCAGGGAGTAGAGCGCCACGCGCAATTTGGCCGCCGATTCGTCCATTAGGTCGATGGCTTTATCCGGCAGATGCCGGTCGGTGACGTAGCGGGCAGAGAGCCGCGCCGCGGCTACCAGGGCATCGTCGGAGAAACGCACCTTGTGGTGTGCTTCGTAGCGGTCGCGCAGCCCGCGCAGCATTTGGATGGTGTCTTCCACGTTGGGCTCTTCCACAAAGACCGGGGCAAAGCGGCGCTCCAGGGCGGCGTCCTTTTCGATGTGCTTGTGGTACTCGTCCAGCGTGGTGGCGCCAACGCACTGCAGCTCACCGCGTGCCAGGGCTGGTTTGAGCATGTTGGAGGCATCCATAGCGCCTTGTGCGGCGCCTGCGCCCACCACTGTATGCAGCTCGTCGATGAACAAGATAACCTCACCGGCGGCGCGTTGCACTTCTTCAATCGCAACTTTCAAGCGCTCTTCAAATTCCCCGCGGAAGCGGGAGCCGGCAATCATCGCGCCCAGGTCGAGGGCGACCACGCGTTTGCCGGTGAGAATCTCCGGCACGTCATTGCTGGCGATTTTCTGGGCTAAGCCTTCTACAATGGCGGTCTTGCCAACCCCAGCCTCGCCGATCAGCACGGGGTTATTCTTGGTGCGGCGGGAGAGAATCTGGATCACGCGCAGAATTTCAGCATCCCTCCCAATGACCGGGTCTAGCTTGCCCTCACGGGCAGACTGGGTCAGGTCGCGCGAGTATTTTTCCAGTGTTCGGTAGCGAGTCTCAGCTTGCGGATCGGTGACACGCTGCCCGCCACGGATTTGCTGAACAGCATCGTAGACGCGCTCGCGGGTCACGCCGGCCCCTTCAAGCAGTCGAGCGGCTGGCGTGCTGCGCTCGCTCAGGATCGCTAGAAAGATGTGCTCGGTAGAGATGTACTCGTCTTTGAGACGATTGGCTTCCTCGTTCGCCAGGTCGATGATGCGCTTCACGCGTGGGGTTATGAAGATCTGCCCGGCCCCACCGCCGAAAATATTGGCTTTGGGGCTGGTGCGCAATATGTAATCTAACCGCTCGATCAGGGCGGCGGCATCTACTTTGAGAAACTCCAAAATTTGCGGAATCACACCCTGCGGCTGCTCGATAAGTGCCAGCAGGATATGTTCAGTGTCAATTTGGTTGTGGCCGTACCGCTGGATGATCTCTGCGGCACGCTGAGCGGCCTCTTGGGCCCGCTCGGTAAACCGATCAAATCTCATCATGGGCTATTTTCCTTCCTTTGGAGAAACGCAAACTCAGCTTGTTTGAGTTTATCTCCACACTGATTATAACATTCTGAGGGTGTGGAAGAATTGGCGGCGCATAAGAGTTGTATATGAATTTCGAAAAAATGTTCGCATAAAGATGGCTTTCGCATCTCAGGACAGTTATCCCCTGCGTGCTCATCTCTCACTGCGTATGTGAGATTCATGGAGGGGTAGGTGACGAAGTGGGTGTCAAAGCAGTTGGAGTCAGCGAAGGCGTTCTGGTTGGGGTGGGGGTGATCAGTTTCAGGTAAATCTGAGGCACCCAGCCAACTCGCCCCTCGGAATCCTGTACCTCGACCCATACCAGGCCATCGACGATTTGAACCCCGTAGAGCACGGTGAGCGGCGACCCTGTGCGCAGGGCTGGCCCAATCGCCGGCCCCTCAGGCGATTGCCGCAAGCGGAAAGAGGGGAGTGACGCACTGGCGCCCAGCGCCAAGGCCGGAGTGGGCGTATCCGTGGGCACGGGGGTTGCGGTGGGGGTGATAGTCGCCGTGGGCGAACTGGTGGGCGAGGGGGTATAGGTGGCGGTGGGGGTGGGCGTCAATGATGGCGTCGCGCTCGGTCCAGGTGTGGGGGTGAAGGTGACCGTTGGCGTGTGTGTAGACGTTGGCGGTATCAGCGGGTCGAGTCGTTCAGCCAGCACCTGGTTGATAACCACCTGGACTTTCTCGTTGTCGCCCAAGACACCCTGGGCATGTAAATTACCTCCCACAGCTTTCTGGAACGCGATGCTGTCTTCGAGGCGCAAGGGCTTGTTTGTCCTCATGGTGATGTTGATTTTTAGGGTGCCAGCCTCCTGGTTCGAATCCCACTCGACTAGCTCGGCGTCACCGAAGGCGCGCACGTTCTCATCGATCACCTGGGCGATTGTTCGGTCACTAGTAGCCTCTTGGACGAAGCGGACGCTGAATAATGTCAGTGGAATCATCAATATAAGCGTGAGCAGGGCCGCGATCTGCAAGCTGCGAGGAAATAGCCCGGCACCTTCTTTGCGGCGCGGGCTGAAGCCCAGCGCAGAGAAGACCAGTATGGCTGCAAAGGCGATCGTCACCGCATTAGTCACGAAGAGAAGTAAGGCGCCCCCGGTGATGTCCTGCCGTCCCCAGGCCAGCCCAATCCCAACCGTGCAAAGGGGTGGCATGAGCGCTGTAGCAATCGCCACCCCGGGGAGCGCAGCGGAGATGTTGGGCATCGCCAGGGCGAAGGCTGCTGCCATGCCGCCAGCCAGGGCGATACCTAAGTCGATCGGTGAGGGATGCGTGCGAGCCAGCACCTCTCCCGGAAGATCCTGCGCTTGTAGGGCAATCAAAGGCAGCAGTCGGTTAATTGCGGAGATCAGGAAGGAAATCACTATAGCCAATAGGGCACCCCGGATGAGGGCCGATGCGGCGGAGCCCAGCAGGCGACCGTCGGCGGTCAGGGAAGCTAATCCCAGACCGATGATGGGCGACATAAGCGGCGCAACCAGCATCGCCCCGATGATCACCGCTGGCGAATCGGTGAGTAAGCCCAACGTGGCAATGATGCTTGAGAGTACTACCAGGATGAAGAAATCGAAATTTGGGTGTGAGGCGTTACGCAACAGCACCTGGACTTCGGCGCGCTGCCCACGATCAATGCGTGGCATCATGCGCCGGATTCGGTACAGCATCAACAGACGGGGTGATGGGGGTGGGGGTGTAAGATTTTCAGACATGATTACGCGATAATTTCTGGTAATGATTAACTGTGATCACTGGCCGTTGGTGATGTAGCTCACATTAGGGCCAAATTCCCATTATTATCAATTGTAACAAGAGATTGGGCGCAATATGCTACCTATTTTGGTACTCTTTGGGGTATGGGAACTTTCTTTGGGGGATTGACGTTATGATGAAAGTGATCGAAAATCACGGAACACTATCGCAATGTTTTGCGTCTAAGTGCTAGTACATCATAACAAAGGAGTATAACCCCATGCGTAAGAAAGTCTTTCTAGGAATTGCTCTGTTGCTTGTTGCGGCGCTATTGAGCGCCTTCAGCAGTGGTACGGAGGTTCTTGCAGTAACTCAACAAGGCCCGGGGCCGGAAACTCCCCCGCGCCAGCTGAACGTAACCGGGAGTGGCAAGGCTTTTGTGACCCCTGATATCGCCTATATTAACATCGGTGTGCACACTGAAAATGCCGACGCCGCGGAAGCCGTAGCCAGCAACAACGCTCGCTCGAAGAAGGTAGCCGATGCGGTCAAGAAGTTCAACATCGACCCCAAAGACATCCAGACCACCAATTTCAGCATTTTCCCTCAACAGCAATATGACCCGACAGGGAAGATCACAGGGGTTGTCTATTTTGTCGATAACACCGTTTTCGTCACCCTGCGAGATATCTCCAAGGTGGGCGATGTGATCGGCGCTGCTGTAGGAGCAGGAGCGAACTCGATTAACAGCATCCAGTTCGATGCGGCTGACCGGTCCAAAGCGCTAAGCGAAGCGCGCAAGTCGGCAGTAGCCGATGCGCTGGCTACAGCCAAAGAGTTGGCCTCCGCCGCTGGTGTAACCCTGGGAGATATCCAGATGATCAACAGCTATGGTGGCGGTGCGCCAGTGCCTATTTACGATGCCAAGGGCTATGGCGGGGGCGGAGCCGGCGCACCAGTGCCTGTATCTCCCGGTCAGTTGGTGCTCATGGTGGATGTGAACATCGTCTTCGAGATCAAGTAGAGCTTACTGTTCACGCCCTGCAAGGGAAAGATTAAAAAAACGGTTTATAGGGCGGTGGCAACGCTGCCCTATAAACCGTTTTTCGTTAATAGATCACCAGTTATATGGTTGGCACGCCCTCCAAGCGGTCCTGAGTGGCCTTCGGATCACTGGTGACCACGATCTCTTTTCCACTATTGGTCACCAGGCGAATCGGGGAAGAGGTTTCGAAGGTGCTGGCCATATAGGGGATGCGTTTCCCGGAGACGTAGCGCTTGCCTGCTTTAATGCGCTTGATTAATGTCTCGCGGTCAAGTAAGATGTAATCGCTGAAGGTTGGGCCGCGACGTTCGTAGGCGCGCACCCAATCTATCTCCCCGCTGGGTTTATAGCGGACAGCTTCCACAACTCCATCAAATTTGATCCTTGCCACTGGCTTTCCTCCACACAAGGATGATTGCCAACCAAAGTCGGGGCGGGCGGACTCGAACCGCCGGCCCCCGCGTCCCAAACGCGGTGCGCTACCGGACTGCGCTACGCCCCGGCTCAGAGAGTATAATGCGTTTCAGCCTGATACGTCAAGGAGATTGATGCTCGCTCGTCTCTATCACGCCCACCATAACGCTCACCAGGAAGATCTCCCTTTCTGGTTAGATCTGGCGCGCCTGCAAGGTGATCCCATCCTGGAGCTGGGATGCGGCAGTGGTCGTGTTTTGTTGCCACTGGCACAAGCCGGGCATTTTGTGCTCGGACTGGAAAGTGACCCCGATATGCTCGTCGTATTGCGGGAAAATGTACCACCTGCACTGGCTGAGCGGGTTGGCACGATCCAGGCAGATATGGCTGCTTTTGAATTGGGACAGCAGTTTGCCCTGATTTTGCTGCCTTGTAACACCTTCAGCACGCTCACCACTGAGGCGCGGCGCGCCACCCTGGATTGTGTGCAGCGCCACTTAGCCCCACAGGGACTTTTTGCCGTCAGCCTGCCCAACCCGACTTTGCTCCGCAAGTTACTTGGCCGGAGCCAGCCGGAGGTTGAGGAGAGCTTTCCTCACCCGCTGGACGGTGAACCGGTGCAGGTGAGCAGTAGCTGGGTGCGCACCACAGGGCACTTTGTTGTCCGATGGGATTACGATCACCTGCTCCCTGACGGAAACGTGGAACGCTTCTCAATGCAGGCGCGACACGCGCTGCTCTCGACAGATGACTACATCGCCGAGCTCGAGGCAGCCGGGTTGTCACAGGCGGCTTTATATGGGGACTTCGATCGCTCGCCATATTCTCACCAGGCCCCATATTTGATTGTCACAGCCCGACGGAAGTAGTTTGCTGTCTATCCCAGTTTCTTGCGATAGGCATTTGCCTAAAGAATCCTGGGGAGAATGCCATGCGCCAATTGCAGTTCTAATAAAAATTCTATATTTCTCTTGTGCTCCTCTGATATCCATCCATTAAACTCGGGACATCTAAAAAATGATGTAGGCCGGGTTTGCATGCCCGTTGGGACCCGGCGGCTGTGGAAAGCCGACCTACACAAACTAACAAAATATAAAAGAGGAGACAATCCATGACATTCTATATTTCCCCCTACCGCCGAATGGCAACCTTGCGCAACATGATGAATCGCATGTTTGAAGAGAGCCTTGATGAGACCCCAAATGGCGAACGCGAAATGATGCTTGCAGTAGACGTCAAGGCAGAAGATGAAGCCTATGATATCGTTGCACTGGTTCCGGGACTTGAACCCGAGGACATCAATATCGAGATTATTAACAACACGGTAACCTTGCGCGGCGAGTTCAAGAGCGTATCCGATGAAGATGGTAAATCTCTTGTGAACGAACTGCCCGCTGGTCGCTTCCGTCGAGTTATCACCTTGCCGGTTGCTCTCGATTCTAGCAAGACAGAAGCTAGCATTAAAAATGGTGTTTTGCATCTGCGCGTCCCCAAGGCTGAGGCCCATCGCCCCAAGAGCATTAAAGTCGTCGCAGCCTAAAAATTATCTTTTACCCTAATGTGACGTTTCGGCGAGAATGTTCTCGCCGAAACGTCGTTATTTAACAGAAATACCCTTTTCCGGTTATACTTTAGTTAGCCCTGGGGGTAGTGCCCCCAGCGAACAGTTTACATGATCCCTTTAAGAGATACCATCCGCTCCCGGTCGTTTCCCCTGGTTAATTTGGGGATCATCGGCCTGAATACCCTGGTCTTTCTTTTTGAGCTGAACCTCTCGCCTCGAGGGCTGAACCAATTCATATTTACATTTGGTATGGTTCCAGCCCGCTTGAATCTCACTACCCCTCTGGCGTTGCTGGATAACCCGCTGCCTCTTATTACCCTGTTCTCACACATGTTTATGCACGGTGGGTGGGTGCATTTTCTCAGCAATATGTGGACCTTGTTTATTTTCGGCGATAACGTGGAAGACCGCATGGGCGGAGGACGTTATTTCGTGTTTTATATCCTCGCCGGTTTAGCCTCCGGGCTGTTGCAGGCGCTGGTTGCGCCCGGTAGCAGCGTCCCTGCCATTGGCGCAAGTGGAGCAATCGCCGGCGTCTTGGGTGCGTATTTCATCCTTTACCCGGGCGGGCGGGTCTTGACTCTGATCCCCATCTTTATTTTTCCCTGGTTCGTCGAGATCCCAGCCATTATCTATCTGGGGTTCTGGTTTGTATCCCAGCTTTTTTCGGGCTTGGCTGCATTGAACATGCCTGCCGAAGCCAGCATGGGAGGGGTTGCCTGGTGGGCCCATATTGGCGGATTTATATTCGGGATTCTGGCCTATCGTTTTTTTGTAAGGCGTATCCAGCCGATCTATTATCGCCAGTTCCCGCGCTTTCCTGAAGATTCCTTCTAGACATTGAGCAGGAGGTCAATGATGGATGATCAAGTAACTCAGGTAGACCTGAACACTGCAGATATGGATGAATTGAGAACCTTGCCGGGTGTTGGTCCGGCCCTAGCGGAGCGCCTCTTGCAGGCACGCCCGTTCGCTTCAATTGAGGACCTGGGGCGAGTGAACGGCTTTGGCCCAGCGGCACTTGAACGCTTGCAGCCTCATGTGACCCTTTCTAAGGTGGAAACTTCCAGCCTTGCCACAGATACAGAAGAGGAGCTGGCAGAGCACGAGCCAACCGCCTCGGTGGTGGATGAGATTTCACCGGAAGCGGAAGAAGGCGGCGCGAGTATGTTGGAACCAGCTGGCGAGGAAATATCCCCCCAAATGGAGGCAGAGATGCCAGAAGCGCCACAAACTCCTAAGCCGCAGCCGGCTTCCCAACCGGTCACCGCTCCCAAGGCAGGACCGCGTCCTGCCAGCCGCATGGAGGCTTTTTGGTTGGCTTGCGGCGCTTTGGTCTTTGCGACCCTGCTAGGCGCTGCACTGAGCCTGGGCTTTTTGGCCCTGATCAACGGCGGGTTGAGTTACGCCAGACCTTCCCAGATCAACCAGCTCGCCAGGCAAATCGATGGTACCAAAGCCCAGACGGGAATTTTGGAGCAGGATATGGACACCTTGCGCGCCCGCATTGATAACCTTGAGGGCTTGAGTGGGCGCGTCGGTACGGTCGAGAAAGATATGGAAGGTTTGCGTGAAGATATGGACGCCGCGCTGTCCAGTATGGATGCGCTGAGCCTTCAGGTGGAGAACCTGGATGGCCAGGTGGCCGAGATAGAGGCGCGCACAGAGCGCTTTCAGGGATTCTTGGAAGGGTTGCAAGAGCTTTTGGGTGGCTTGTTCTCACCCTGAGCGCTTTGGATACCCTATAACGTCTTATTCAAGAAGGAGGTCTCATGTCAGATCAAACTCCCTCGCCCCCACCACCTTCGTTTGGAAACCGTCTGGGGCTGGCCTTCATTAGTTTCTTGCGTGTTTTGGTACGCGTTCTGCTGATTCTCTTGCTGGTTGCGTTGCTGGGAGCGATAGTTTATTTCGGTGTTCCAGTCCTTTACCAGCGCTATGTGCAGCCAGTAGAGAGAGATCTGGCCCGCCTGAACGATTTCCAAGCCCGCCAGGAACAGGACGATCTTCAATTCAACCGCCGGCTAGATGAGCTTCAGGAACGCCTGACGGAAATCGAGCTGCAGAACGATACCCAAAAGCAGGATCTGGATGAATTGCAAACCCGGCTTGAAGATATGGAGAGCGAAAGGCAATTTGGCACCCAGGCCGGAGAGAGCGCCCAGGCGACTGCTATAGCTCGTCTGGATGAGATGGAGACATACCTGGCTGAGTTGAGCACTGACCTGGAGCAAATGCAGGCGGAGATTACCGCCTTGAACCAGGCTTTAGCAAAGAACAGTGCTCAAATCCAGGAGTTGAGCAGCCGGACCGATTCGGGCGCCGCCCCCTTGGAGGCACTGCGTATCGATTTACAATTGGTTAAGGCGATGGAACACCTGACGCGCAGCCGCTTGTTCCTGGCACAGAATAACCTGGGTTTGGCTGAGCAGGACGTGCGAGATGCGCGGCAGTTGTTGACCAACCTGCAGGGCCAGGTACCTGCTTTCCAGATCGACGCCCTGGCAAGAATCATAGCCCGCTTGGACGCCGCACTGAGCAGCCTGCCCTCCAGGCCTTTCTTGGCCGCCGAAGACCTGGAGGTCGCCTGGCAGTTGCTCCAAGGTGGTTTACCTGGGGAGCCTACTACGCAGACTACCTCCACGCCGGCATCCATTCAAGGCACTCCAACACCTTCCGCTACGCCCTAATATACAACCTTTGGAGAAGAACACCGTGGACGACGAGAAGCAAAATGAAAAACCGGCTTCAGCCATACCTGAAGCGACGAAGGAAAAGGTCAGTCCGCCACCTAGCCGCTTGAACCGCATCGCATTGCGCCTATTGCGATGGCTGCTGGGCATATTGATCGTCATGGGGCTGGGTGCCCTGCTGGCTATTTACACTCTCTACATGCCCACCCGGCAGAAGCTGATGGATAGCCAGCAGCAAGTCGAGCAAGCTGACCAGCGTGTCGCTGAGTTGGAAGGCGAGGTGGGGAACCTTTCGACGTTTGAAGAGCAGAACCAGGACCTGCTAGATGAGCTGGAAAAAACCACCTTGCATGTAACTATCCTGAGCGCTCGCGCGGATGTGGCCGCAGCACAATTGGCCTTGGCGCAGAATGACCCGGCCAAAGCGCGCCTGGCCTTGAGCAAGACGCCAGAGACGCTGAAAAATCTAGAGAGCATGCTGGAACCCGGTAAAAAGAAGCTGGCTAAAGATATGCAAGCTCGCCTGGATTTGGCTGTCAAGGAGATTGGGGAGAATGCCTACGCAGCCAACTCTGACCTGGATGTACTGGCGACTGGGCTATTAGAGCTGGAAAACGCATACTTCGCAAAGCCTTAAAAAGATTGAAGCGGGCTGCTTATGGCCCGCTTCAACCTTTTTGGGCAATCTTGGGATCAATAGCGCAGTAAACCTCCAATATTCCCCTGTTCGCTTAGGGCCTGTGCGTCGTGGAGCACCTCTACGTCTCCGCCGGATTGCATCACCTTGCGAACTACCAATTCCACTGCATCGGGAATTGGCTCAAATTTTCCGCCACAGAATGGGCAGACCTGGAACTTCTTTGACGTGATGTAGCCGCAACCCTTGCAGCGCCGCCCTGGAGCGCGGAAGCCATCGCTGATGAGCAAGGTCTGCACTCGCCCCTGGTGGACTGCGTGAAGCGTCTCTTCCAGGTGGATCACACCGCCACGACCCTTTGCAGCGCCGGTAATGGCTGTTTTCACCAACGTGGCTTCGCGCCGCCGCTCTGCCTCCTGTCCAATCTGCATGGCGCGTTCCAGTACCTCGCTGTGGCTGGCGGTCATACTCACGGGGAAAGTCCCCACAACCAGGCTTCGCCAGGCTTTCGGGAGGTGGTGCTGGAAGGGCGTCAGGTTATCCTCGGTGCCACCCAAAAGGATGCGGCGCACATTGTTCTCGTGAAAAAAGTGCGCCGCGAAATCGGCAGCATCCTTGATATTCCTGTCTGCCACTTCCTCTACATAGTTGGTCTGTCCTGCTGTTCCCCCCCGCCGCCCTTGGGCCTGGGAGCCGCCCCCGCGCTTTGTCTTGCGCACAGCTTCCCCCATAACCCCTTCTTGTTCGCGCAGTTCTCCCAGGTGAAAATAAAACAGGCGCGCCCCTTGTTTGTCAACTAAAGCAACGCCATAACCTCCATACGCATCTAGTAGATCAGCCAACGGTTTAACATACGGTTTGTCACTGACACGTACCCGGCTGCGTATCGGCACTGCCAGGGTGTAACTGCGAAAGAAATCATCGGCCATACAGGAAAATATCGACACGCTCCGCCCCGACCAGTTAAACTCATGTTCAACAAAAAGCTCCACTCTCTGGACATCGTCTGGCAATTCGACATCTCTTAGCATGCTACGAAGACGTAGCTTATGGGCGTCTACACTGCCTTCAGATGGCTCCACATTTAGATAGATGCTAAGAACTGGCGCACTGGCCTGATAGTCAAGCAGTTCGCGTAGCTCATTTTCAGTTAGCATATGAACCTCCTGTATATGGTTTGGGCGAATTGTTAGCGATGGAATCTAACGTGAGGGCCGTTTTTCTAGGGTAAGTTCTATTTCGATCTCCTTATCTTCGCGTAGGATGGTCATGGCGACTGTGTCGCCGGGGCTTTTATTTCTTAAAAGGTAGCTCAGAAAATCCGAAAAGTTTATTACCTCCTTCTGATCGATGGCTATAATCAGATCTCCACCGGCCAGCAGCCCTGGGATGCTTGTACGCCGACTGCCCGCTCGCAGCCCGGCTTGGTCGGCGGGGCTGCCGGAGACGATCTCGGTAATATACACCCCTGTGGAGCGAGATAACCCTAGGGTTTCCTGCTGCAGCAGAGATAGATCGCTCAAGCTGGCAATACCCACGTAAGGATAATCAAACTTGCCTTCGGCGATCAGGGCTGGGTAGACGCGTTTGACCATATTTATGGAAACCGCAAATCCAATACCAGAGTTTACCGGCTGGTTCAGCTCGTTGGTCTGGGTGCTGAAGATCGCCCGGTTTACGCCGATCACCTCCCCATTTAAGTTGAGTAGCGGCCCACCAGAATTTCCCGGATTGATGGCGGCGTCGGTCTGGATGATATCTCCGGTGGAGAACATGCCACCACCGGGGGCTTCATGCAGGGATAACATGGTGCGGCTTAATCCAGAAACTATCCCCATGGTCATGGTACCGCTGAAACCAAATGGATTACCGATAGCAATAACCGTTTGCCCTACTTGCACCTGGTCGGAATCGCTCAAGGTAAGCGGATAGAGTTCTTCCTTGGGCACGTCGACTTTTATGACCGCGATATCTGAGTCTAGGTCTGTACCCAGGATTTCGCCGCGCGTTTTATGCCCAGAGGCAAAAGTCACCTCCAGCCTGTTCACTGCTTCAACCACGTGATAGTTGGTGATGATGTGCCCATCTTGATCGATCACAAAGCCCGAGCCCAAGCTGCCGCCGTCGCTGGTGAGTGCGCGCAGCGCGACGACACCCGGGTTAACCTGCTGATAGATCTCAACCAGCGTGTCTTGTAATGCGACCATATCGGCAGCAGGTGGGATGAAGATGGGTGTAGTGATAGCATCGAGTCGGGGCGCAGGGGATGTGGGGGCGACAACTTTCTCTTCCGGGATGCTCGCCGCCCGGCAAGCCAGCGTTGAGAGAACCAAGATGAATACAATAAAAACTAGTCTACCCATTCGATGCATCAAACTACTCCTAAATTAGCCTCCCTTACGTGCAATCTGTTGATACGCCCATTCTTAAATTCCTCGGCGGGTATTTAAACCCACCTTGCGAAGAGCGTCTTCCCATTGCCGCCAGTGTTCTAGGCCTGGCGAGCCAACTTTTGGAACAGCTCGCGCTGCTCTGCTGAGAGATTGCGTGGGATCTTGACTTTTACTCGCACGAATAAGTCGCCGCGGTTTTCGGGATTCTTGACCTGGGGCATGCCTTGCCCGATTAACCGGAAAGTCTGTCCTGGTTGTGTGCCAGGGGGGATGGTTAATACCACGTTGCCGCTCAATGTTGGCACGGTGACCTCGCTCCCCAGTACAGCTTGATATAAATTTACCTCCACATCCGTGTAGAGATCGTTTCCCTTGCTTTGGAAGTTGGGCTCATCAGCTACTTTGATCACAAGGTACAGGTCGCCCTTGCTCCCGTTGGGTGAGGTGAGTGCCTGAGCGACGCGGATTTTTGTGCCGGTGCGCGCCCCGCGCGGAATTTTCACCTCTAGATGGCGCCCATCTACCTCGATGCGGCGCGTGGTCCCCTGGAATGCTTCGCGCAGGCTGATGGTCACCTCGGACTGAGAGGATGGGATCCTGGTGCGCTCTGCCGCCCGGCTGCGACTTGACCGCTGAGTTCCCATACCAGACATACCGCCGAATACACTACGGAAGAAGTCAGAAAAGTCACCCAGACCCCCACCAAAAAGATCTTCCAGGTTGCCAACCTCCACGCGCACATTGCTTTGGTTAGGTGTGGTAACCCACTCGTCCCAGTTGAAGCCCCCCGGCGTTCCCCCTCTCTGTTGCCAGTGATGGTAGGAATCACCCAATTGGTCGTAGCGAGTTCGCTTTTGCGGATCGCTTAAGACCTGGTATGCTTCGTTGATCTCTTTAAATTTTTCTTCTGCCTTTTTATCATTTGGGTTGCGGTCGGGGTGATGCTTCAGCGCTAATTTGCGATATGCACGCTTGATCTCGTCTTCTTTTGCCTTACGGTCTACACCCAAAGTCTTGTAATAATCTTTATATTCCATTGAGCCAACTTGATGGTCAAACCACTTCAATAATTGTAGGACTTATGCAGTGTAATGAAATGCTCATCGACTGCATAACTTCTACATCACTACTATGATTGTATGCGCGTCATGCGTACAAAGTCAAGTATGTTTGGCAACATTTATATTATTCTAACGTTTCTTTGCCCTCCAAGTAGCCAATTGTCAATTTTCCTGTCCCCATCTTTCACTCAACCATGCTATGATTATCTCATGGGCAACCAGCAGGAAAAGATTCTGCTTGTTGAGAGCAGCCACAAAAATAGTGATCTGATCGCAAGGCAGATACTGGAACCCCTCGGTTATCGCGTAAATGTCGCCAGATCAGCACCTGATGCTCTTCAGGAAGTTGCGCTTTTCTCCCCCGACCTGATCATCACCAACCTGAAATTATCCGGTCTGAGCGGCAAGGACTTGTTGGTAGCCCTTACTTCTCAGGGTCTCGAATATCCTGTGATTGTCCTGTGCGAAAAGGGGGCGGAGGCTGATCTCATACAAACTTTTCGCCTTGGTGCGGTGGATATCTTGCTCTGGCCGGCGCGCGAAGTTGAGGTCATCTCGGCGGTTGAGCGTGCTCTCAATCAAGTACGTGCGCGCCGCGATCGGGAAACCCTGGCTCGGCAATTGCAACAGACCAACCAGGAACTTCAGCGCCGGGTGCGTGAGCTGACCACCATCTTCGCCATTGGCAAGGCGGTTACAGCCATCACAGATTACCATATCCTGTTTGAGCGCATCGTCGAAGGCGCCATGTATATCTGCGAGGCTGACAGTGCTTGGCTGCTGCTGCGCGATGAGCAGAGCAAAGCGTTCCTTCTACGCGCCCAGCGTAACCTGCCAGTATCCGTCTCTGCTAAGATAGGCCAGCCCTGGGACGATGGGATTAGCTCGCTGGTGGCTGCCTCTGGCGAGCCACTGATCATTCACGGCGAACCGTTAAGGCGTTTCAAGATCTCGCTATTGGGGAGGTCGGCAATGGTGCTGCCGGTCAAGGTGAATAACGAAGTGGTGGGATTGCTAGCCGTCTTGCGCAAATCGGCGGTGCCGTTTGGCGCCAATAGCCAGGCTTTATTGAGTGCCGTGGTAGACTACGCATCCATATCTATTGTCAATGCTAACCTATTCAAAGCGCTGGAAGAGCGCACCCACCGCCTCCAGCAAGCCGCCAATGCTGATCAGGATGAAGAAAGGAACAAAGATGAACTGCTTAACAGGCTGCGCCAGGAAATGAGCGCGCCTCTGGCCGAAGCTGATCAAGCCATCGAATCACTGCTCATCGACGAGCAGAGTGGACTGGGGGACTCACAAAAAAGCCTCCTTCGCCAAACGCAGGAGTGCCTCCACCGTATGGCTGAACTATTGACATCCCAACCCTCCAATGCGAAAGTCAAAGATGGGCTAGGGACACTAAACTGAAGCAGGAAGTTGCGAACGCAATGCCTAAAGAACAGATCCTTTTTTTCCTTTTAGATACATATATAGGC
>DATCYX010000611.1:0-3306 GCA_036526235.1 Anaerolineales bacterium
TTACTTCATTAATAAAAGCCGTCATGTTGTTGACGAAGACCTTGGTTTTTCCCTTCTCCCAGGCAGCACTCGCCGCATTTAGCTTGACAAGCAGGCTATTCAGTACGCCGGCATTATCAATCTCTCCATCTGTATAAGCATTGTTTACCTTGTCGGTGAGATTAGCGAGCTTCTTCCATGTCTCCAGAATGGTAATCAGCTGGTAGCCGTCAACTGTCAGTTGCTTTGTGGCTTTGTCGATGGTTAAATCGACACGACCCAGCCAGCGCCCGTAGAAGCCAGCAGAAACGATGGCGGTATCGCCGACATAAACCGGTGCAAACAGTGCCTGGTGCTGGTGACCGCCGATCATCAAATCCACCGGGTAGCCAGCGTCGATCAACTCTTGCGCTACCGTGACTAATCCCTTATATGGGCCGCTATCCGCAGTGCCCATGTGGACGACAACCACCATGGCATCAACCTGAGCCATGATCTCGTCGTAGTAGTGCAGGATAGTCTCGGTTAGGTCCTTAAATACCAGACCATCGGTGGTGCCGAGCAGGGTGACCTCCGGGGTTTCCTCGCCCGCCAGGCCAAGCACGCCGAGCTTGATCTTGTTCTTTCCTGAGCCTAGCTCCAGGATCTCATATGGTTCAGCCCAGGTTGGCAGGTCCCAATCGGTGCCCTCCAAGACGACGTTGGCTCCCAGCCAGGGGAAGTCGGATTGGTCTACGCGCAAGGCTAGTTCGGCTTGGCCTTTATCGAACTCGTGGTTGCCGAACACAGCCAGGTCGTAGCCCATCATATTGTAGATGTCGATGGTGCTCTCTCCCATCAACAGTTGCGAGACAGCCGGTGCGGCAAAATATACATCGCCTGCGTCCAGTAGCGCCACATTCTCATCGCCCTCGGCGGCTCGTATGTTGTTGATCACGCTCGCCAGGTTGGCAGAGCCGCCGCGGCCAGAAGAGTCGGCCTCCAGCCGCCCGTGAAAGTCGTTGGTGTGCAGCAGCGTGATCTGCACGCTGCCGGTAGTTTCCTGGCTGAACACCGACATCGGTGTGATCATAGCCAGGATGATCACTAAGATAGTGAATGTATATATTTTCTTTGACATGGCTCTCCTCTTTTTGAATAGAAGTCGTCTCGTAATCAATCCAATCTTAAATCAGTGACCTATAGTTATTCGTATTATCCAGCCTCCTTTGTGACTAAGATCAGTTGTTTCTTCTCGTGGTTAGAAACCATCAAAAACAAATCGCCCACCACTTGTGTGATGCGCGACCATACACAAAGAGAATTCGCCCGTAAGATATTTATCAAGGTCATGAAGAGCGTTAAGAGGGTGATGAACCTGTGTGCGCCCTAATAACCACAGCCAAGCAATAACACCCAAGCGATCATGTTCAGGCGCTATCCTGATAAACCTGAAATCAGCGCACAACCTTAGCAGAAAAAAGAATATTTGATTTAACTTTTCCACCCCACCCCCCTACATCCCCAACACAGATGCAGGCACGCTTACTCATAATAAGAATAATAAAATAATTCGATTTTGCGTAGTGACAATCATCATATGTCTGTCACTAACTCGTTGGATTTGCGCGTCGATCTTCCGATCGAATGGGAAGATGCTGATCCGCTTGCCCGTCGCGGCAAAAACGGCAGGCACGTTCCTGGCGAGACGCTCTTTTTGACTCGTGCGTAATGGTAGCTTTGGGATTAGTAAAAATCGTATTGGAACTGATCGGCTTTGTGGGGCGAGATAGAGTATGCCAGGTGAATATTATGGACTGGCTAGCTCTGCGATGCGCGATTCAAGCAATGCTACGCCGGAGGGATTGTCAGGCAATGCAGCCGACGATTTAGTTGCAGGCAGGATAAAGTCGTTCAGCAAGGTTTGAGGGACATAAAAATCCTCCTCGCTCAGATCGCTGGTAAATACCACCACCATCTCCTTATCTGGGATAACAAAGATAAACTGCCCCGCATATCCCAGTGCCATGAAAATACCAGAATCATCCACCCACCACTGATACCCATAGCCATCCTCAAGGGTCGCCGATATGTGCTCGCGGGTTGACTCCTCCACCCATGTAGTAGAGACGATGTGCTTACCTTCCCATCTCCCACCATTCAAGTACAGAATCCCAATCTTCGCCATATCCAGAGGCAGCATGCGTATTTCACCCCACCCGATATTTACCTCTTGAGGGCTGTACGGCCAGACCACGTCCGAGATCCCCAATGGCCCAAAGAGATGCTCCTGGGCAAATTCAAGAGCGCTCACCCCGGTCGTTTCCTTAATAATAGCGGACAGAAGATACGAAGCTCCATTGCAGTACTCAAACCGCGTTCCTGGGTCATCGACCATAGGTAGGTCCAGCATAAATTGAACCCAATCGTCACTTTCTCTCATCTGGTTCAGTCCCTGCCAGCGATAGAGATACGAATCTCGGCAATTTAGCCCCGTCGCCATGCTCAAGACATGCTCCAGCGTCATTGCCTCTTTGCGTGCATCCAGATTGGCAACTGTCTTCCCCGGGAAAAAGCTCAAAATGGGTTGTTGCACTCCCTCGATATACCCTTGCTCGATGGCGATACCAATTAATATAGAGACAATGCTCTTGGTACAGGAATGGATGACGTGCTTCGTATTCGGGCGAAACGGGTAAACCGAAACATCTGCCACCAGGTAGCCATTCCGGATAATTGAAACGCTGTCAATTTCGTAGCCCCGCTCCAGGATTGCCACCATCATTTCTGCTAACAATTCCGAATCCATGCCTTGTTGCTCAGGCGTAGAGGTCCGAAAACCCTTGGTTGGCCAGTATTCGACAAATTCCTGTGTCGCAACCGGTGCCACGGCGGGTGTAACTTGAGCGCATCCAGAAAGGAACGCGAGGATACAAAACAGAAGAAGAGATCTGCTGATTTTTAGGTTGAAGATCATCACACCCCCGGAGTTCTAGCTAATTTTTGTTAATGTAAACCAGTCAATATAACAATAATACTCCCGACACTCGCCGGGCGTTTAAATTTCCTTGAACCCGATGTATGGAATATGCAGATGAAAAGCTGGGATCACCTGGCTGTACAACCGGAATGATCAAAGAGTGTTGATCACAATGCTAGTCCACTTGCCGAAGGAGGCTATAGCCAACTGCATCCATGCAATTAACCAGTGGCTCGGAAATAGAGCATCGCCAGAATTTTTGTGATCGCCATCGCCCCCGCAATGATAGCCAGATCCCAGCGCAGTAGATTATTGACTAAAAGCTCATAGCTGAACCAAGCCACAATCAGAATGATCCCGACCATCAT
>DATCYX010000612.1:0-3329 GCA_036526235.1 Anaerolineales bacterium
CCCATATAAATCGGGCAGGCTTCTAGGCATTCCTGACACGGAGCGCAATTAGCGAAGTACTGAAGCAAGCTGCCCACCTCGGCGGGCATATCCTCTGACAGGCCTTGTTCCATACGCTCCGCCGCTTGTCTCCTGCGTCCCGACAGCACCCCCAACGTGGCTTCACGCCGCGATACCAGCGATGGGGGGGCCTCTCCATCGGTGAGTTCCCGAAGACGGAGCTTGTTGACGATCTCTCGGTCTTTCGCTGTAATGATCAATACACTTTTTACAGGCAGTCCTAATAACTCAATGTTCAGATCAGCGTCCTGTACAACCGGTGAAGTGCACATCTGGCAGGCATCACGGTATCGGTAGGGCGCGATGCCTCCCATGCGTGCGAAGCGCATTGTCTCACGAGTGAGGCGTTCTACATTGCCCGCTCTCTCCACACGCCACCCAAAGTCTTTTGAGGAGAAACTAGACAGGCAATCCACACCAATAATCAACCAATTCCCAGGGGCGATATTTTTCTGCTCAATCAGCCATTGCCAGGCACGCGCCTCGCAAGAGTGCCAAACAAAGCCAAGCCGCGCTTTTGGATTGAAATCCGTGATTTGCGGTACCATTTTGGCCGAACTTGCAGAAACCATCGGCGCGAGAGGATCAGCTAGCATTAAGTGAGATGGGTCTTCCACAAAGTAGGGAGATACATTGATCCCATCGGCATGATAGATGGGCACCAACATTCCATCCAAATCCGCATACGACCAGAGCTCCTGCAAGAACTGCCTCACGACCCCCAATGCATCACCATTGGTCCCTAATAGAAAGCTCGTTTTCATCTTGCACCTCCATTACTCATTACTAATTCAGGCTCTACAATTGAGAATGCTTCAATCTGCCCCAAAACCTGGTCAGTGGTAAAGCGGTGAACGTTGATCGCTCCGCTCGGACAGGCCGTGGCGCAAGCGCTACACCCCTGGCACAACACCGGATTCACCTTCATTACGCCCCGAACGGGATGCAATTGCAGCGCTGAAAAGCTGCAAGCTTGTGCGCACTGGTTACAACCTGAGCACATCTCTTCATCCACAAAGGCAGTCGCTGCTTCCACGGGCATCTGGCCGCGCATCATGGGGATCATCGCTGCGGCAGCCGCCGCCCGGGCGTGAGTGATCGATTCGGAGATATCTTTGGGACCCTGGCAGCACCCGGCCAGGAAAACGCCCGCCAAAGCCGTGTCCACGGGACGCAGCTTCGGGTGCGCTTCCAGGAAGTAGCCATCTGCAGAACGAGCCAGCTTGAGCAAGCTGGCGAGATGAGCGCTATCTGAAACCGGCGTCATGCCAATCGCCAACACCACCAGGTCAGCTTCTACTTCGACCGGTTCGCCGAGCAAGGTATCCTCGGCGCGCACCACCACACGCGCGCCCCTACGAACAATCTCTGATGGATTTCCACGCCGGTAGATGACCCCATGCTGGCGAACTTCATCATAGAACTCCTCAAAACCCTTTCCATAGGCGCGCACATCCGTGTAAAACACGGTCACTTTGGCATCAGGCAGACGCTCCCGGACCAGGCGGGCCTGGCGGGCAACCGTCATACAACAAACCCGTGAGCAATACGGGTTGCGCCCATTCTGATCTCCCGAAGAGCGCTCGCGCGAGCCAACACACTGGATGAAAACAACCTTTTCAGGCTGTTTCCCATTGACCAGTAAATCCGTTCGAGCCAGGTGATCAAAATCCAACGTGGTCATCACCTGGGGATATTCCCCATATCCCAATTCAGGTTTTCTGTGCGCGTCGAAGGCTTCAAAGCCCGTGGCGACCAAAATAGTCCCCACGGATACATTCACTAACTGGTCAGCCTGACGGACCTGCACCTGAAAATTACCAACATAACCGCTGACATCACAAACCTCTGCCGCTGTCAGCACTTGAATTCGAGGGTGATTCTGCACCCGCTGCATCAGAGGTCTGAGAAGCTCTGCAGCAGGGTTAAGGGTTGGAAATGTGCGATGAAGACCAGCCACATTCCCACCCAGCTCAGAGCTGCGCTCAACCAGAGTAACGCCAAAGCCAGCCTCAGCGATGTCTAAGGCGGCCTGCATGCCTGCCACCCCCCCGCCTATGACCAGGGTTGCGGGTATGACCGGAGCGTGGCGCACTTCCAGCGGCTGCAGATGGGCTGCCTTGACCACCGCAGAAGCTACCAGCTGCATGGCCTTCTGCGTGGTTTGCCAACTCTTGGGATGCACCCAAGAGCACTGCTCGCGGATATTTGCCATCTCCAGGCAATATGGATTCAGTCCAGCCTCAGCGATCACAGCGCGGAAGGTAGGCTCATGCATCAGCGGTGAACAGGAAGCAACCACAATGCGGTTGAGCTCCAGTTCGGTAATATCTTGCTTGATCAACGCTTGCCCCGGGTCTGAGCACATATAGGTGTAATGGCGAGAGATCGCTACGCCCGGCAACGAGGCAGCGTAATCGGCTACCGCACCCACATCTACTGTCCCAGCGATGTTGATGCCGCAATGGCAGATATAAACGCCGACTTTTGGTGTAAACATAATGAAATAATTCTCCGTCCTTAGAGGGCTTGAGCAGCGATCTCCGCAATATCCATGACGCGGATCTTGTCCTCAGCATTGAGGTGTTTGACGGCCTCCTCCAGGGTGAGCAAGCAGAAGGGGCAAGCGGTTGCCAGAATCTCCGCGCCGGTTTCCAGGGCTTCCTTTATACGTGATTGCGCCAGTCGAACCCCGGGATTAGTGCCCTCCAACCACATGCGTCCGCCGCCACCCTCGCAACACAGACTTTTCTCCCGAGAACGATCCATCTCAACCAGCTGCAAGCCTGGAATGCTTAGCAAAACCTTGCGCGGTTCTTCGAATATATGGTTGTGTTTGCCAAGGTAACATGGATCGTGATAAGTGACCTTGGCATCAACACTGCCTGTAAAGGAGAGATGGCCCCTCGCTGTACCGCTATCCTGATCTACCAACCCAGATAGCAATTGGGTGTAATGTTCTACTTGCATTCCATTCTTGGGATAATCGTTCTTAAAAACATTGAAGCAGTGCGGAGAGGTGGTAACCATTTTATGGATCCCCAAGCTTTTAAGGAGCTCTTGATTTTCTTCCACCATCATCTCGAAAAGCCCCGCCTCACCCAAACGACGCACTTCACTGCCACAGCAGCTTTCCTCCTCCCCCAAAATGCCGAAATCAACATCGGCTTTTGCCATTAATCGTGCCAGGGAACGGGCAACCTGTTGCACGCGCGGGTCGTAAGAAGGTGTGCATCCGACAAAATAGAGGTAATCCCTTCCCTCTTCGT
>DATCYX010000613.1:0-3078 GCA_036526235.1 Anaerolineales bacterium
TCGTCATCTGCTGGAGCTGGATTAAACACCCGCTTATGAGGATCGCCAGCGATCCAACCAAAGAATCCATCCCTTATCGTCACCAAGATTTCCTCAATAAGATCGCTGTTGTCAGACATTTTGGTATCACCAGGTAAGTAACCCCGGGGCACAGGCGAATCATCGATCGCACAATCAATGAGATTGAAACACCCGCTCGCCAGCGCGGATAGGCACCTTCAGCCGGTTTTCGAATGGGGTCAGAGGGCATGACCACATCTCGTTATAAGCGCAATACGGGTTGTACGCCATGTTGAAATCAATTAACAATTTGCCATTGTGCTGTAGCTCGGGTTCCAGATAGCGCCCAGCCGGGTAAGTCTCCTTACCCGCCAAGCTGTCCACGAACGGCAAAAAGAAACCGTGCTGGTTGGCGTAAACAGTCAGCTCGGCGTCTTGCCCATCCACCTGGAAACGTATTTTGCCAAAGCGAATGTACGATTGAACATCTCCAGTAGTGGTCTGCATCTCGATGTGGTTTTTCTCGGCAAATTCCTCCACATTCACTTCCAAACGCAGATCAGGAGTTTCCGGAAAGTAATCCAAGCCTTGAAAGTTAGCCTTTTGCTCGCGGGTTAGCGGGCTTTGGGGGTGATGGGCGAAAAATTGATCCTTCTCAGCACGAAAAGCTTGCAAAGAGTCCATGCAAATCCTCCAAACAGAATACTTATTTAGGTTAAAGACGCTGTATTAAATGCTCGTCTTACTTAGCCAGATATCTTTATCAACTACTAATATTAGCCTGTGCAAATCTCAGTATACATCTCATAGGTTATATTCTACACTTGTGATTGAAATTACTAGTATAGGAGACATTGTTGGATGCCTGAGCAGACGCCGCGCACATTGAGCCATTTCGCTTTTTATCGGTTTAGCAAACAACTCTATCTTCTCCCCTCAGACGAACGCAAACAAATCCTTTCTGCATGGTTGGCTCTGATTTCAGCCACTGCTTCAAAAGTGGACGTATACCAGCTTTATCCAACCCAGGCGGACATCGACGTGCTGGTTTGGAGCGCCATCGAAGCAGACCAACCTGATCAAGCCCACGATTTTTTCTCTGATTTCGCCCGCCAGACCAATCCTCATCGGCACTATATCCATCCTGTGCAAACCTTGTGGGGATTCACTCGCCCTTCGCAGTATACGAAAACCCGTTCGACTCAGGAAATTGACCCATTCGCTACCGAGCGCAAGCCTTACCTGGTGATCTACCCATTCGTCAAAACCACTGATTGGTACCTGATGGGACGAGAAGCGCGCCAGGGTATGATGAACGAGCACATTCGCATCGGAAAGCAATACCCTGAGATCACGCAGCTTCTGCTGTATTCTTTCGGCCTGCAGGATCAGGAATTTATCGTGGTCTATGAGACCGCAGACCTGGTGCAGTTCTCTGATTTGGTATACGAGCTGCGCGCCAGCGAGGCGAGGCGCTACACCCTGCGCGATTCTCCCCTGTACACCGCGATCTACCATCCCCCACAGGAGACGCTGGCGCTATGGGCCTAACACCACAACGATCAATTGCCGTGCTGTTGATGGCCTATGGCAGCCCCGACTCGCCCGACCAGATGGAAGCTTACCTGCTGGACGTGCGCGGCGGCCGCCCCACGCCACAGACCCTGGTTGATGAGATTTCGCACCGCTATGCCCAGATCGGTGGGCGGTCGCCTCTTCTGGACCTCACTCGCCGCCAGGCTGATGCCTTGGAGGCAGAGCTCAACCGCCGAGTTGAGGCAGAAAACATCCGCTTTCACACGTATCTCGGCATGCGCCACTGGGAGCCGCGCATTGCCGAGGGTATCGCCCAGATTGCAGCCGACGGGTTGACGGACGTGGTCGCCCTGGTCATGGCGCCGCACAGCTCGCGCATGAGCACAGGCATGTATTTCAAGCGCTTGGAAGAAGCTCTCGCCGAACAAGGCCTGCACCTGCAAATTTTCCCCATCACAAGCTGGCATAACCATCCTGGCTTGATTGAAGCCATTACCTCGCAAGCTTTAGATGCCGTAGAGAAATTTGGCGACCAAGCACCGTATATCGTCTTCACTGCTCACAGCCTGCCAGAGCGCATCCTCGCTCAAGGCGACCTATATGATGCTCAACTCCGCGAGACTGCAGCGATGGTCGCTGCGCGCCTTGCCTGGCCCCCCCAGCGTTGGGAATTCTGCTACCAGAGTGCTGGACAAAGCGCCGAACCCTGGCTGGGACCACAGATCGAGCAGGAGGTCGTCCGGCTGGCTGATAGAGGCGAGAAAAACCTTCTGATCGTCCCCATCGGTTTTGTCTGCGACCATGTCGAGGTGCTCTACGACATTGATATTGCCGCCCGCCAATTAGCCGAAGAACGTGGCGCTCGCCTTGAGCGCAGCGCCTCATTAAATGACAACCCGCTATTCATCGCTGCACTGGCTGATTTGGTGCAGGACGCGGTGAAAATTGGGCAGGGAAGCTTGCCCAATTCATCCCAAAAGTGAGGTGTTATGCACATTTTCTGCATCGGCATGAACCATCAAACATCCAGTGTCCAACTTCGAGAGCGTTTAGCTTTCGATCAAGACAAACTCAACGCCGCGCTAGCCCGTGCAGGATGTGGCACAAAATATCTAAGCTCTATTAACGAGCTGGTGATCCTTTCCACGTGTAACCGAGTGGAGATCTACGCAGCAGGGACCAAGGTAGATTTTGGGATTTTGGAGAACATGCTAGCCGAAATCCACCACATGCCAATCGAAGAATTCCGTCCCCACACTTATCAGTTAGCGGATCAGCAAGCTGCTGAGCATCTATTGCGCGTAGCTGCTGGGCTGGACTCATTGGTGATGGGGGAGCCGCAAATACTTGGACAGGTGGCAGAAGCGTTGAAGCAGGCTCGAGAGATGAACGCGGCTGGCAAGCTCCTCTCGCGGCTATTCTATGCCGCCATCCACGCTGGTAAGCGTGCCCGAGCAGAGACCGCCATCAGCCAGAACGCCAGCTCGATCCCATCCCTGGCAGTCCGCCTGGCAGAGCGTTCTCTGAACGATTTACCCAACT
>DATCYX010000614.1:0-6347 GCA_036526235.1 Anaerolineales bacterium
CCATCCGCCAGCGAGTTAATGAGCTAGATCGCCTGGAGCGCATGCGCGACAAAGGCGATTTTGAGCGCATCACAAAGAAGGAAGCTTTGTTGTTGAGCCGCAAGATCGAGCGACTGGATACGCTTTTGGGCGGAATCCGCAATATGAATCGCCTGCCAGAGATGGTCTTTGTCGTGGACGTGCGCCGCGAGGAAACTGCCATTCACGAAGCCAATTTGCTAAATATCCCAGTCATTGCCCTGGTGGACACCAACTGTGACCCGCGCAATGTGGATTATGTCATCCCATCCAACGACGATGCGATCCGCGCCATCAAGCTGCTGGTGGGCCGGATAGCCGACGCCGCTCAGGAGGGTCTAGCTCTGCGCAAAGAAGAAGTGGTCGAGGAGATGCCCGCCATGGCCCCGATGGGTGCAGAGGAAGTTGAGCTCTCGGACGAAGAACTGTTGGGTGAGGCCACACTTGCCAAGCTAACCAGCCGCACCACCTTTATTGCTGCCGAAGACGAAGATGTCGATATCGAGATTGAAGAAGAAGAAGAAGTCCAAGAGGATGGCGAGGAAGAGCTGGAAGAGGAAGACTGGGTAGAAGAGGAAGAGGACGAGGTAAGCGGAAAGCATTTCGAAGACGAGGACGAAGAAGAATTCGAGGACGAGGACGAGGAATAATCATGGCAGTTTCGATAGAGCAAATCAAAGCGCTGCGCGAAGCCACAGGCGCGGGCATCATGGATTGCCGTAAGGCTCTAGAAGCGTCGGATGGCGACTATGAGAAAGCGCTAGAAATCCTGCGGGAGAAGGGCATTGCGACCGCTGCCAAGCGCGCCGACCGAGAAGCATCGGACGGTGTGGTTGAGCTGTATTCCCACGGAAACGGGCGCGTGGGCGTGATGGTGGAGGTCAACTGCGAGACGGACTTCGTCGCTCGCTCAGAAGCTTTCCGTACTTTTGCCCACGAGTTAGCCCTGCAGATCGCTGCAGGCGCCCCGCAGTTCATTCGCCAGGAAGATATACCCGCCGAGGTGCTCGACCTTGAGGTAGAGAAAGCACGCCAGCTTGCCAAGGAAGAAGGAAAGCCGGACGCGGTCATCGAGCGCATTATCGAAGGGAAGCTTGAGAAGTATAAAAATGAGGTTGTCCTATTGCGCCAGCTCTATATTCGTGACGACTCTCTGACCATCGAGAAGCTGCTGATGCAAAACATTGGCTCGATCGGTGAAAATATTATCATCCGGCGCTTTGCGCGCTGGGAGCTGGGTGAAACGACAGCGAATTAATTATTGAAGGGCCAACCACCGGTTGGCTCTTTTTGTGTCTGAATTGTGGAGCAACTCAATGGAAAATTCTCTCAAATATCACCGCATTCTGCTTAAGTTGAGCGGTGAAGCATTGGCCGGTCCGCAAGGATTCGGTATTGATCCCCGGCGGGCAGAGGATATCGCCAAGCGGGTGGGCGAGGTACGCAAGCTCGGTGTGGATGTAGCCATTGTGATCGGGGCGGGCAATGTTTGGCGCGGCCGGGTGGGCATCGAGCGCGGCATGGAACGCGCTACTGCCGACTATATGGGCATGTTGGCGACAGTCATGAACGCCCTAGCCCTGATGGATGCGATGGAGCGTATTGGATTGGTGACCCGGGTGCAATCTGCGGTAGAGATGCACGCTGTGGCTGAGCCGTATATTCGCCGCCGCGCCATCCGCCACCTGGAGAAGGGGCGCGTAGTGATCTTGGGGGGCGGCACGGGAAATCCCTTCTTCTCGACCGATACTGCCGCTGCCCTGCGCGCCATGGAGATCGGGGCAGAGGTGCTCATCAAAGCCACCAAGGTGGATGGTGTCTACGACAGCGATCCAATGATCAATCCTGATGCTGTGCGCTTTGAGCGGCTCACCTACATGGACAGTATCAACCGCCGTCTGGATGTGATGGATTCCACGGCTATCTCGCTGTGCATGGACAACCACCTGCCCATTCTGGTGCTGAACCTGTGGCAAACCGATGTGTTGCGCCAGGCCGTATTTGGCGAGGAGGTGGGCACCCTGATTACGGAGTGAATTTGTCCCCAGAGCTTCACCAGAAGGGGGTCTTGACCTATTGAAAGCCCAGAAATTTGCCCCTTTTCTCCCTTCACATTTTCGGGTATCCTATAGGGGTAGGAGGCCGTCATGTTGAAAGACATTTACAAGGAAGCCGAAGAGCGCATGAAGGGAGCAATAAAAGCCTTAGAAGAAGACCTGAACGGCATCCGGACAGGGCGGGCTAGCCCGGTGCTCATTGAAAGGCTGCAGGTCGATTATTACGGCAACCCCACGCCCCTGATCCAGCTTGCCAGTATAAGCGTGCCAGAGCCGCGCTCTTTGCTAATCCGTCCATTCGACATGAGCACGCTCAAGGCTATCGAAAGAGCCATCTTGGCTTCCGACCTGGGGTTGACGCCTAATAATGATGGTAAGACCATCCGTCTCAACTTGCCGCCGCTCACCGAGGAGCGCCGCCGCGACCTGGTAAAGGTGGTGCACAACCGGGTTGAAGAAGCCCGTGTGGCTGCTCGCAACGTGCGGCGTGACAGTATCAAGGACCTGCGCGAGTTTGAGCAAGCGAAAATGATCTCGGAAGATGAGCGTAAAAATGGTGAAGATGAGCTGCAGAAGCTTACCGACCGTCTCATCGATGAGATTAATCATGTTGGTGATCAAAAAGAGAAAGAGATTCTGGAAGTCTGACCGAATCTCAGTGTGATGATGAAAGAAAAAAATCCTGTCTTCCTGCCAGAGAAAATCCCAACCCACATCGCAATAATTATGGACGGCAACGGGCGTTGGGCATTGTCGCGCGGCCTGCCACGGTTGGCGGGGCACCGGGCGGGCACGGAAAACCTGCGCCGGGTGATTGAGGCCTGTATTGAATTCGGTATCCGCTACCTGACCATCTACGCCTTTTCTACCGAGAACTGGGGTCGTCCCCAGGAAGAGGTGCAGGGACTGATGCGCATTCTGGAGGACGTGATCGACCGCGAGCTGCAGGAGCTGCATGACCAGGGGGTGCAACTGCATCACCTCGGCCGGCTCGACCGCCTCCACCCTTCCTTGCGCAAGAAAGTGCTCTACGCTGTAGACTTCACCAAGCATAATTCACGCCTGATCCTTAATGTCGCTTTCAACTATGGCGGGCGCGACGAGATTGTGTGCGCCATCCAGCGCATGATCGAGGAAGGGGTGAAAGCCGACGATGTGACCGATGTCATGGTGAGCAAGCACCTGTTTACGGCTGGTGTACCCGATCCTGATCTGATCATCCGCACATCTGGAGAGCTGCGCGGCAGCAACTTCTTAATCTGGCAGGGCGCTTATTCTGAGTGGTACTTCACGCCCACTTACTGGCCTGACTTCGATAAGGACGCATTACTGCAGGCGCTGCATGAGTTTTCGTCACGCGACCGGCGTTATGGGGGGGTTGACCTGAAGGATACCGCCGCGCATGCTCGTTAGCCGCCTGCTGGTAGCTATCATCCTCGTACCCGTTGCGCTGCTGGCGATCAGCTATGGTGGGCTGCCCTACAACCTGCTGGTGGTCTTGATATTGGTGCTGGCATCGTGGGAATACACCAACCTGTTTCGAGCCGGCGGGCTCCAGCCCGCTGGTTTTTTAGTTCTGGCGGGGACACTGCTGCTGGGCTTAGGGCGGATATGGGATGGTTTCGGGAGCGCCTCCTGGATGGCCAGCCTGTTTATCCTGGCTAGCATGTCTATTCACTTGATCGCCTACGAGCGCGGCCGGGACCAGGCGGGCACCGACTTCGCCGTCACGCTGGCGGGCATTTTTTATTTCGGCTGGATCGGCGCATACCTGATCTCCCTGCGGGACCTGCCGGAGGGCAAGTGGTGGGTTTTGCTGGCGCTGCCGGCGGTCTGGCTGGCCGATTCAGGAGCCTATTTTATCGGCAAGCGCTTCGGGCGGCGCAAATTCAGCCCGCGCCTGAGCCCCAAGAAGACCTGGGAGGGATATATTGCCGGCGTGATCACGGGCACGCTGGGAGCTGGCTTGCTGGCGTTGGTGTGGCGCATCGGCGCGGGTCCGGATACGGCGATCACCTTTTGGCGGGCGGCAGTGCTGGGCTTTGTCCTGTCTGTGGTCACCCCGCTGGGCGACCTGGGGGAGAGCATGATCAAGCGCCAGGTGGGCGCCAAGGATTCGTCGCATTTGCTCCCAGGGCACGGCGGCGCCTTCGATCGCATCGATTCCTTGTTGTGGTCCGGGGTGATTGGGTATTACCTCATTGTGTGGTTTTTTATCTAAATTGACAGCCACATCTATTCATGGTATTATGCTGGCGACAACTTAAGAGCCCCTAACGGCACTCTTATCCAGAGAGGTGGAGGGACCGGCCCTGCGAAACCTCGGCAACCTTCTGGTGGAGAGATTCGAGAGTGGATACTCGAGATTGGTTCAAGTAATCTCGATTCACGACTCTCTATTCTCTGACCAGAAAGGTGCCAATTCCGGCAGACGGATGTTCTGGGAGATGAGAGGGAGACCACCGTTGTGTGAATTGCCCTTTCACGATACCAGAAGGGGCAATTTTCTTTTTTGGAGGTAGCTTATGAGTACAACCTTTATGACCTCGCCCAGCTTGATGTTCACCTCGGAATCGGTGACCGAGGGGCATCCGGATAAAATCTGCGACCAGATCAGCGACGCCGTCTTGGACGCCTGCCTGGAGCAGGACCCGCTCTCGCGCGTGGCCTGCGAGACGGCCGCCAAGACGGGCTTCGTGATGCTGATGGGCGAGATCACCACGCGCGCTGCGATCAATTACGATGAGCTGGCGCGCAAGGTGATCACAGAGATCGGCTACGACAGCAGCCAGAAGGGCTTCGATGGCAATTCTTGCGGGGTGCTGGTGGCCCTGGCTCGCCAGTCGGGTGATATCGCCATGGGCGTGGACAAGTCCATGGAGGCCAAGTCGGGCGAGATAAGCGAAGCCGATATTGAGACCATCGGCGCCGGTGACCAGGGCATGATGTTTGGCTATGCCTGCAACGATACCCCCACCCTGATGCCCATGCCCATCTACATGGCCCACAAGCTGGCCCGGCGGCTGAGCGCGGTGCGCAAAGACGGCACGCTGCCCTGGCTGCGACCGGATGGCAAGACCCAGGTGACCGTAGAATACCGCTACGGGCGACCGGCCCGCGTGGACACGGTCCTGGTCAGCACGCAGCACGCCCCCGAGATCAGCCACAGCGAGATCCGCGAGGCACTGATCGAGCACGTGATTAACCCGGTCATACCGCCTGAGCTGCTCAACGGCAATCCCAAGATCTACGTCAACCCCACCGGGCGCTTCGTGATCGGCGGGCCGCAGGGCGATTCCGGCGTGACCGGGCGCAAGATCATTGTGGATACTTACGGCGGCATGGGCCGCCACGGCGGCGGCTGCTTCAGCGGCAAAGACCCCACGAAGGTAGATCGCTCGGCGGCGTATGCCGCCCGCTGGGCGGCGAAAAACGTGGTTGCCGCCGGGCTGGCCGAGCGCTGCGAGATCCAGGTAGCCTACGCCATCGGCGTGGCCCACCCGCTGAGCGTTAACGTGGAGACCTTCGGCACCGGCACCATCCCCGATGAGCGCATCGCGGCCCTGATCCTGGAGCACTTCGACCTGCGCCCCGGCGCCATCATCCGCGACCTGGACCTGCGCCGCCCCATCTACCGGCAGACGGCGGCTTACGGGCACTTCGGCCGCGACGACCTGGACCTGCCCTGGGAGCGGACCGACAAGGCCGAGCTGCTGCGCCAGGCGGCGAGCGTGAAGGTGCGCGTGCCAGCGGATTAAGCAAATCACCTGCGATTGAGAAGGTGCAATGGGTGATCCTGTTGCACCTTTTTTCTTTTAACGGATAGCGCTATTTCAGTTCCAGGTTCCAGGTTCCAGGTTTCATGTGCCAGGTGCCGAGGGCGAGGCAGCCTCACCCCCCGGCCCCGTCTTCGTATCGGTCGGGGGAGTTTATTAACACCAAGGACACAAAGGCTGGTATCAAGGGCAAGGGTTAACCGCTGGCAGGTGGCTGCGGGCGCGGGTTCGTTTTATTTAGATTTAGGAGTTACGCATTTCACGAGGGAATAAGGGGGTGTTTGGCAGTATCAGCCGCTGGTTTCTAACTGGCGACTTGCCAGACTGTTGCGGCATTAATTTCATTAGTCCCCCGGCAAACGGGCAAGTAAATACCATCGCTTTCTCAAAAGTCGCGAACGGATGTCATTGCGAGCCTGCCGCAATCTGGCAGGCGAAGCAATCTCGTTCGCAACCGAGCCGGAGACTGCTTCGTCGCGGAAAACGCTCCTCGCAG
>DATCYX010000615.1:0-10041 GCA_036526235.1 Anaerolineales bacterium
CTCGTATCTTCCCGGCTTCATAGTCAATCACCATTTTCAGTTTGTGCTGTTCTTTCATCGTTAATGTCACCTTGTTTTCCATGGGGTGACATTTTCCCTGAACAGTCAGGGGGTGTCAATATCGCTGAACAACAACAATACCTAAATTGAAGGTTGACTTTCGGTTAGACTCCGCTTATACTCAATGCAGACGGAGAAGAGATATGCGAGATGTTTCTTCAACTGAATATTTGGTGTGAAAGGCACGCGAGTCTTCTCGCGTGCCTTTTCTATTATCCCTCTTTTGAAAGGAGACAGCGCGAATGGATTATGGAATGATTGGTAAAATAGAAAAAGCGAAACGATATGCTGAGCAACGTGATCGAATACGCATCGATTCGCTCACCGTGACTTTTGAAGGAGAGAATAACCCTCATACGGTCAGCCTGGAAAATGGCGTTTGGCAATGCGATTGCGATTTCTTCCAAACGCGCGACCGCTGTAGCCATACTATGGCGCTAGAGATCATCCTGGATGGGATGCTTCCCGAGATAGTTTTCAGAGATTAGCCGGGTTTTCTATTTTGTGAGCTTCGATGAAGAAAACAAGCCCCGCTAAGGGGCTTGTTGGTTTATTGTCCATGTTTTGAAATATTCGCCAATGTTTGGCTTAATCGCTGAATTCGACCGCGGCAGTCATGCCCCAACGCAAGCGCGGGTCCACCTCATCCAACAAGATAGTCACCGTGTATGTTACATCCCCGCGCTTCTCTTCAGAAAGATCTTTGATGGCATCCACCTTGCCTTTTAACTCCAGCTCTGGCAGGGCATCTAGCTTAATGGTGACCGTCTGCCCCAGACTTACAATTGGCACATCCAGCTCTGTCAGGTCATCGGTCTGGACCTCCCAGTGATTAAGGTCCGCCAGCAGGATCACCGGCTGGTTGGCTTCCACCCACTCGCCTTGCGTGACGTTCATTTCCGCGATCTGACCAGAGAAGGGTGCTTCAATCTCGCTGTTATTCAAAGCCAGCTGAGCCGCCTCCAGAGCGACCTGAGCTGCTTTGCGGCGGGCTTCTGCAGAGGCTGCTTTATCAGGGTCTGGACCTTTCTCTAGCATAGCGATGTCGCCCTGAAGGTCTGCGATGCGGGCATCCACAAGCCCAAGGTCTGCAGTGGCCTTGGCGAGCTCGATCTCATCTGGGTGGTTCTTTAGATCGTTGTAACGGTCGAGCACATCGTAATAGCGATCCTCTGCAGACAGCCTAGCTCTACGCATCTGCTCGAGCAGATCCTTGAACTGCTTCTTGTTCAGGAATTGCCACATGATGTTGCTCTTGTTCTTGTAGCGTTTTTCCATTTTTTCCAGGTCTTCGCCAGCCTTTTGTAATCGCTTTTCAGCCATGAGGACACTGGCATAAGCCTGATCAAGCACATCTTGGGGGACAGGCTTACTTAAGTTCTGGTACTCATCAAAGATTTTCGAACGCTCCTGGTTTGCCAGGGCTAATGCTTGGCGAGTTTGGGCCAGCTCCACCCCGACATTCTTTTGAAGCTCTTCGAGCGCTTGTTCGGCGCTCAGCAGCTCCAGTTCAGCCGCGGCCTGGTCGGCTTGATATTGCTCGCGGTCGCCCAGGCGCAGGATTATGTCACCTTCTTGGACCTGCTCGCCTTCGCGGAAGAGAATCTCGGTCACCTGCCCGCTTACCGCGGTGGAGAGGTTGGCGTGATGCCGCGGCACGACTTGGCCTTCGGCGCTAACCTGGATAACGCTCTCAACCTCGGGAGTGACTGTCGGTGTAGGAGTGCTGGATGGCCCAATCCCCACTGCGCTGCAGGCAGGTAGCAGGATAGAGCCAAAGATAAGCAGGAGACTCACACCTGTCATTAGGGGACTTATTTTTCGAGTTACAGACATAGCGTCCTTTTCTTCTTGCTTTTCGTTTGCCTACAATTCATCTGCAGACACATTTCGATCCAATTGCTTAAAGAAGCCTATGCGTACAAATTGCTGGTTAATGGCGCTATTTCTCAAAGGTGACCACCACGGTCATGCCCCAGCGCAAGAGCTCATTCTCCTCATTGAGCTTGATGCGCGCCGTGTAGGTGATATCCCCGCGCTTCTCTTCAAATACGTCGCTGATGCGCTCGACCGTGCCGGTCAGCTCCAGGTCCGGCAAGGCGTCGGGGACAATTGTAACGGACTGGCCTATGCTTATCTCAGGGACTTCGATCTCGGTCAAGTCATCGGTTTCGACAATCCATTGAGAGAAATCTGCCAGCACGGCAGCCGTCACTCCCGGAGCTACTTGCTCACCGGTGGTGATTACCAGATCGACAATCTTGCCATCGAATGGGGCAACTAGCTCGATATTATTTAGGGTTGCCTGGGCCGATACCAAGCCAGCCTCGGCGGCTTTAATGCGCGCCTCAACCGCGGCTAGGTCGTCTGGATCTGGACCAGAAGCTATTTCATCATAATTTTGTAAGGCGAGGAGTAGTTGCGCCTCGGCAACAGCCTGGTTGGCCTCCGCGATGTCAAGGTCAATTTTGCTGGGCTCCCCTTGAAGATTGTTCAGCTTGCGGACCGCGTCTTTATATAATTGCTCAGCTTGGGCAAATCGGGCCAGGAAGGTAGCTCGCTTGAGGTCGTCCTCGGGCTTGTTCTCATATGGCTTATAGTCTTCTTGAGCTTCATCTAACTGGTCTTTAAGGATGGCAACATCTGCCTTGGCCAGATCGATGTCGGTGTCCCGGCTGCCAGCATTCAGGTTGTTCAGGTATCGGTCTGAGTCGCGCACCGCGTCGCGGGCGTCGGCGATAGCCTGGAGAGCCGCGGCGGAGTTCACCTTAGCATTGTCAAACAGGGCGTCGCGGGCTAGCTGTGCGTTTAGCAACTCTGCCTCTGCGTTGGCAATTGCCGATTGCAGCTGCTCACTGTTATCCAGGCGAGCGATAACCTGCCCAGCTTCGACGGTGTCTCCCTCGGTGATCAGAATTTCGGTCACCTGCCCGGCTGCTTTAAAGGACAGGTTGGCCGAATCATTCGGCACCAGGCGACCCTCGGCGACCACATCGGTGTCGGTGATGACGATGGGGATTTCGGTCGGGGCGGCGTCATCGGCTGGCGCGCCAATCGAGCCGCAGGCAGACAAGAACAGGCTGCCCAGAGCGATTATGATGATCAGAGTGAACAATTTAGATTTCATCCCAGGTGTCTCCTTTATTGGTAAGCCAGACTCTCGCGCACGCTGATGCGCGTAGCCCCTCGCGCGGGCAGCCAACTGGCGATAATTGACAAAAATGTGATAATGACCAGCCAGAGCACAGCGCCCGTAGGTGTGTATTTATATACTAAATCAAGCTGCAGGGCGCTGCCCACGGCTTGTGGCATGAGGCGCCCCACCGGGATGCTGAGAGGCAGGGCGATCAGCCAGCTCATCCAACCCAGCAGCAAGCCCTCGCCGATGAACAGGCGCGCGATGGTGAACGAAGAAGCTCCGATGGCGCGCATCACGCCAATCTCCCGGCGGCGTTCCAGCACGCTCAACGTGAGCACGCCGCTCAATGCAATGCCTCCCACCGCCGCAATGATGACCGCTAAGAGCCCTGGCAGTGCGATAAATGTGTTAAACTGTGCAATCAGGGCGTTGGCGGCCTGGGTCGTGCTGTCGCCTCCCATGCCGAATACACCCTTACGCAGGCTGACCTCTACCCCATTCTGTTTGTAGAATTCTCGCAAACCTTTGGCAACCGCGATCTCCGTTTGCATGTCGTCGCGCTCGGTTTGAATCCAGGCTGACTGGGCTCTACCCACAAAGCGCAGGTCGTGTAGCAACACTTCGCGGGAAGCAAGTGCGACGTTGGTCAAGATCGGGTCGAATACCAATCCAACAACTTGCCAATTCACTTCGTTCTTCTCATCATATTTGACGGTGATCCAATCTCCTACGGTCACACCCACATCATCGGCCAATTGCTGGTTCATGACGATGGCATGGGTATCGGTGGGTTCCAGCCAGCGACCGGAGCGCAATTGGTAGCCGTAGGTTTGGGTGGGCAAGGGTACACCCCATACCGAAGCGAGCTCGTCGTCCTCAGATGCTTCCTGACCTGCCGGGCGCATGTTCACTCCAGCAAAGCCCCACATTTCGACTGCCTTCACGCCAGGGTATTTCATGGTCAAATCTTCCAGGTAATGGATACGCTGCGGCTCTTCAAACAGGAAAGTGATATTGGCGTTCAGGATAGAGAAGAGGATATCCTTGACCGAGTACACCACCGAGTCGCGCAAGCTCACCACCATCATGAAGATCAATCCGCTGAGCACCAGGGTGATCTGCATCAGCACCACGCGCCACTTATTGCGGAAAGTGTTGCTGATGACCATCAGCAACAAGCGCGACATGGCTTTGGCTTTGGCCAGCAGGCGTTCGAGTAAGCCGGCGCCAGTGCTTAGACCGTAGGTGCTGATGGCCTCGCGCACAGTGATGCGCGCCCCGTTGAAAATGGGGAGCAGGGATGCCAAAAACGGCGCCAGGAATACGATCAACAGCATGACGATTACTGCTTCACGTGAAAAATCGAAAGAGCCCGGATTGGCGCCAAAGCCTGTAACCAACCACGACGTGATAGACCAAGCACCACCCAATCCAAGGGGCAAGGCAATCAACAACGACAGGATACTGTAAAAGAAGATACTGGTCAGGTACAAGCGCAGGATCTGCCAGGTGCGCGCCCCGATAGCTTTCATGATGCCGATCTGGTCCACCTGCTGGGTGATGATGGCGTTGATCGTGGTGTACACCAGTAAGAGACCCAGGGCTAATGCCAATCCCCCCATGACGCCCAATATTAAGAATATACCGTCCAGCTGAGGTTGGAAGAAGTGCTCGTTAGGATCGAGAATCATGCGACTTGAATCGCTGCCCATCTTTTCGATGCGATCTTGCAGGCGATCTCCCATTTCGGCCAACTTAAGCTCATCGTATTCTACGCCAGTCACCAGTACCTGGCTAAAATCGCGGTCGCCGACAATGCGCTCATATTCTTCCTGGGTGGCGTAGAACTGGGCCGTGCCGCCAAAATACGCCGGCTGCTGAAGCTGGTTATATACGACGCCATCGGTCTGGATGGTGTATTCTTTTTCGTCCAGGCGCAGGTAGACTTTCCCATTCTTGGGGACGCCGAAGAATTGGTCATCTCCCTGCCCGATGGACACAAATTTTCCCCTGGGCCAATCGCCTTCCACGAGTTCCAACATGTTGAGCTTCTGCTCCTCGTAATTGGCACGGAAGGTCAGCCCTCCAAGTTGCCATTCATCGTCTGGATTGAGACGCCATTCGATGTTGGAATCTCCCAGACCTTCGATCTCGACTACACCATCTTCGCTTTCTAAAGCGATTAAGTCATCATCGTCTATTGGTGGCCCGATGAACAGGTTGATCGTAGCTGGGTTCATGGCGCGCCAGGCTGATTGCATATTGCTGATGACCAGATAGCGCGTGCCCACGATCATGCCAATAGCACCTGCACCGATGGCGATGATTAATACCACCTGCAGGGTACGGCCGAAATTGACCCATAGATCGCGGTAAATCTTATAACGCAAGACGCCCATCAGCTAAATCCTTAATACCCGGTCCATACTGCACCACCCACAAATTCGTCGCGGGTGATCTTACCATCAATGATCTCAACCACGCGTGGCACGCGCCGTGAGAGCTCTTTATCGTGCGTCACCATGAGAAGGGTTTTACCCTGATCTACCAACTTGAGAAACAGGTCGAAGACGTCGCCGGCGTTGCGCGTGTCCAGGTTGCCGGTGGGCTCGTCAGCTACGAGTAGATCGGGGTCGTTCGCCAGAGAGCGGGCGATGGCGGCGCGCTGCTGCTGCCCGCCGGAGACCATGCTAGGCAGCTTATGCGCCTGGTCCTCTAACCCGACGATCTCCAGGAGGTGCATGCCGCGCTCCCGCCGCTCGCGAGGGCTGTACTTCTTGGCGAAATCCATCGGCAGGATGACGTTTTGCAGCAGGCTGAGCGCCGGCAACATTTGGAAGAACTGGAAGATGATACCGACGTGCTTGCCACGCCAGGCTGCCAGCTGATTCTCGCTCATCTTGTTGATTTCCAGTCCCGTGACGATCACCTGTCCGGCGGTGGGTCGATCAATACCGGTGATCATATTGAGCAGCGTTGATTTGCCGTTCCCGGAGGGACCAACGATGGAGACGAACTCCCCTTGTTTAACATCGAACGATAACCCTTTGAGGATAGTCACTTCCCCGCCACCCACCGGGAAGCTTTTTACCAGATCAACGATCTGGACTAAGCGGTTGTTCCCATTTGCGCTACTCATATGCTTTCTCCGTTCCCAGGTCGATTGCTTATACCTCTCCAGCTGACCAGATAATACTCAGTTTTGGCCGATACTCCTTCGTGTCGTACCAGGCATCCACATCTACGGTTCTCACGCCCTCAATAGCGAGGTTTAGATCAACGTCGGTCCACATTTGATCCTGGACAAAAGCCGCCATGCGACCATAGCGTCCTTCCTGGGCCAAGCGGGAGGCGATGATGGCGAAATTCGCCGCGCCGAGCAAGTCTTGCCCATCTGGCGGACCGGTACGGAGCAGATAGGTGAGTTGCTGGAGAAACGTTTCCTCACCCAACAGGTGTCTGAGCAACTGGGCGGCTACCATACCACTGCCGACCAGTTTCTGGTCGCCCGATAGATGGGCGCGCATTACTTCCGTCCCATCCCCTGTGGGAAGCACCGAAGCGAATTTCTCGATTTTGTCTTCTCTAACGCTTGAGCCATCGCAGACCAACACCAGGGCGTAATTGGCAGGCGTTTGTTTTTTATCCAGGATCACGAGCTGGGCTAATAGCTCCGGGTCGTAGGGCACTTCGGGGATGATCACCCGGTCGACGCCTCCCAGGAATGACATGAGCAGGGTGCTGTAGCCCGATTTGGCGGCGAAAGTCTCCACCACAAAGACCTGCTCACGCGAGCCCGCCAGGGCACGCAGCTCGTGCATGAAAGACACGCCACGCGCCATGCCGGTGCTGAAGCCAAGTGTGTAATCGGTGCCGTGAATGTTGTTATGGATGGTTTTGGGGATAGCGATCACAGGCACGCCTTGTTCGCTTAGATAGGCAGCGTAATGGAGCATGTCGTCATCCCCGATGGTAATTAGACACTGGTAACCCAGCCGCTGCACGACATCCTTGATGTGGTTCGTCAGGTCCTGAATCTCTTCTTTGGATTTACGCAGAAACTGTGGAACCAGGGAGCGCGGCACGTAACGGGGGTCAAGCCGGGACGAGTGCAAGAAGGATCCGGGTGTGCGGTCAATGGGGCGAACCATGTTCTTGGTCAACTCGATAAAGGACTCGCTATAGGAGGACGGGTCGTGCGGGTTGTACTGTATAAATCCATCCCATCCCTTCCGCACGCCTATGGGCTCGAAGCCCGAATCAATCAGACTGTAAACCAAGCTTTTTAGACACATGTTCAGGCCAGGGACATCACCGCCACCGGTCAGTATGGCAACTCTCTTGCTCATGTTCATTCTCCTATGTTAAAGTGGCTTGGACAAGAGAGTTGCTCATTTCTAATGCAACTCAATCTTGTCTATATACGAGATTATTTAAGCCGGGTCGCGCAGGGCTGCATGTAGTAGTAGATTTACAATTGTTATCTGGCTCATTTCAAACCCACCCTTTAGGTCAAATGCTAGTAACAGAATTGTGTGAGAATATGCGCCTTCATCGCCAAAGCCAAGCTGAGGACGTTAAATCGCCAATCTGCTGAAGGTTATGGCCAGATATGTTAAAAATTCACGATGAAGTTTATGGATAGGTGCGATCAAAAACCACAATGCTAGTAGAGGAGTATTTGATCGAAAGGCTATTCTCATTGGGAGCCTGAGTACATTGTAACAGATTTTGCATTTGCTGGATGCTCGATTTAAAGTCTGCCGGTGGTACAACTTGAGCCAAAACACGCTTCCACAGACCACAAAGGCGCGGGGCAATCAATTCATTGGCAGTGAAGGCAGCCTGCGTCCGCGCGATGGCGTTTTCCCATCGCCTGCTGCGTGCATAGCCTTCGATAAAAGGCAGATATTCGTGCGAGTTGCCCGGTGAAAATCCCTTGGCGAGTGCCTCGTCACCAAGCTCTGCCACCTGTTGCCATGCTCCAAACTGAGCAGCCAGCTCAGCCTTCTGATAGTAATAACACCAGTTGTGCTCAAGCTCCTCGCCAAAGAACTCGGTTGGGGGGTAATCGTTGGAGATGGGTTGGGCTTGGATGCGGCTGAGATTGGAGACAGGCAAGGCTTGCAAGGTTAGATCGGGCAGCTCGGGATTGTCGGCATCTTCTGGTGAGAGCACCCACAGGCAGCGGCCAGCTCCTGGTTTGTAGAAGATCACCAGGCTGTCCAGGCTGGAGCCGGTAAAGTCAAAGGTGCGGAATGATTCGGTGAAGGTCTTGCCGCGCGCCAGCTTGGGCACCATCTTTGCACCGATATCGTGATCCATCTCCAAGAACCAGTAGCCCACGTTCCGCGTACCGAAGGGCTGCGGGTAAAGCAGGTTTAGGGTAACTGCAGTGGGTTTGCGGCCTACATAGATGAACAGCTCATCCTTGGATAGGATAGCCGTGCCGGGTTTGATGTAGGGGGCGCGCCAATAGAGTTGCCAATAGAATTGATTTTGTAGCAGGGTGGAGCGGTAATAAGAGGTAGCCACACGCAGGTGGGATCCGGCTGCCATGCCAATCAACACCGCCAGTAAAACAGATTTGGGCAGCCGGCGCGGGGTGAACCACTCTAGCACGCCAATCATGAAGATACTTAAACCGGTCATTGCCGCCAGTGCAAAGCGCCCGCTCTGCAAGCCGAAGAGTGACTGCCGGTCGATAACCCAAATTGGGATAGGCCCCAAAAAAGCACCCAGCAAGCCGATCCAGATGGCTTGTCGCACCCATCGCGCGCTGGTTTCCTGTGCAGAACGTCTGCTCTCATCGCCATTCAGGCGCAGGAGGAAAAGGAGCGCCAGTACGGCAGTCAAGACAGCTAGCGCCAGCGAGGCGAGTACGGATCGATCGCTTAGATCCAGACCCTCTGGGTTTATGGTCTGGTACCATGCACCTAACATGTTGTGGATCGAGTCTTGCAGGATGATCTGGATAAAATGAAACCCGGTTTGTAATGGGGTAGCGCCCAGGGAAAGGAGTGCGTCTGGTTGGTTAGAATCGGGCAAATTTCCCCTGTACGAGACCCACCAGGCAACCACCCCACTGTAGACCAGCAGATAGGGGGCCCAGGATCTCAATGTAGCCCACATGCGCTTGCGTTTATCCGGGATTTTCTCTGTATGGATGAGCCATAGCATGAATGGGCGCAGCAGCTCCAGTCCCCAGAAATATTCTAACGGCAACATGTGCAGGAGTTGGGCTGCTATGCCAGTTAAAGTGAGCGGCCAGCGCCAGCGGGGTGTGCGTTCAGATTGAATCATGGCACCCAGAGAATAAAAGAATGAGGCGTAGACAATCCAATGCGTGGTAAATGTGGCTGATACGGGCTGTTGGGTGAAGATCGGGTATATTGCAAATAAAAGCACCATCCCTGTGACCTGCCAAACCTGGCGCGGCCATAATCTCTTCAGGCTCCAGTATATTCCTAGCACGGTCAACCAGCGCATCAGTAGGGCAAAGATGTGCCAATTCAGGGGCTGCGTGCCCATTAGCCAGGCGGATGGAATGACTGTCAGGGGATTGAACGGTCGTTCATCCCCGTAGTATTCCCAAAATGCACCGATCCCTTGCAGGCGGGTCGCCAGCATGATCGGCCAATCATCCCAATAGAAGCCTAACCAGGGGATCATCAGCCCAAAGCTGAGCAGTAGTAAAAGCAGAAAGGCGAGCGGGACCCCTAAAATATTGAGTAGTCGCGTTGTGCGCATCTATGTATTATAAACAGATGTTATGAAGTTGGGGAAGTGGTGGGATTCGGGGATGGCTTTCTCAAAGTCAGTGAATTCTACGCGGACGTCAC
>DATCYX010000616.1:0-5031 GCA_036526235.1 Anaerolineales bacterium
AGTGCCAGAATTTTACAAAATTCTCATAAAAGGACACCTGCAAGATCGCTGGGAGGAATGGCTCGAAGGGCTGATGATTTGCCGGAACGCAGACGGAACAACAACCCTATCTGGCGTACTCTCCGATCAAGCTGCTTTACACGGGGTGTTACTCAAAATCGGTAATATGAACCTCAAATTGATCTCAGTCAATCCAATTGAAGAGTACCTAGAAGATAAAAATACAAACAGAAAGGAGAAGTAAAAATGATCACAGAACAATTTTTTAGCAAGATTGAGAGGCGCTCCATGGCTGAAAGCCTATATTGGGCTGGCGTATTGGTATGGGCAGGCCTGGTATTTGGGGCAAACAGCTTGGGCGTCCTGCCTCAATTCGGCAGTGGTGATGCCTGGAGCTGGGTGTTCATCGGTGCGGGTTTGTACGGGACATTTATGAATATCTACCACTCCACCTTACCAGACCCTGTGACAACTACTTGGGATTACATCTGGTCCGGATTTTGGCTGTTACTCGGTCTGAGTGGACTTTTCGCCATCGATATGTTTTGGCCGCTTGTGCTGGTATTGATCGGCGGAGTGACCTTGATCAAGGCCATTAGCAACGGTTAGGAATCCCTCTATGAAGCGCATTGCTTGGGGTTTTGCTTCCGGGCAGTGCGTTTCATCAGAGCGAGAATTATTTTTACATACCAGAAATCAAGATAGGAGAGCAAGAAATGACATTTAAACAAAAAACAACTCAAGAAAAGCAAACCCCATTTGACATATCTGCCTGCATGGCAATGATGGAGAAGATGATGGGAGAGCACATGGCAGGATGTGATTGTGCTGAAATGATGTCTCAAATCACAGGCCAGGCAGAAGTTCCAGATGAATGGCTGAAGGTGATGTCCCAAATGATGGAACTTCATTGCCAGCCGCTGGAAGGAGCGGATAAGCGAGCGCAAGTATTATAAGATTTCGCTTGTTGACACTATCGATGTGCCGGAGACCCCTCCTAAGAGACCAGGAGCTCCGGTGCAACTAACTAAACAGAGGAGATATGTGAAATGAATTTCAAAACGTCTATTCAAAATAAGTGGGGGAGGTTAGCTATCTTTGTCCCTGTCATGGTTGGGTTCCTGACCTTGGCTTTTGCAGGCTCTGCCCAGGCTGCTGAGGTTGTCACGGGCGATCCGGATGCAATCGTAGCCGCGGGTGTTGTCATTGACGACGACCTGATTATTTCTGGAGACAAGTTGGTAATTGATGGCACCATCACCGGCAACCTGTTTGCGACCGGAATTGAGGTGGTCCTGAACGGCAGCGTAGAAGGCAGCGTTTTCATTGGAGGCGAGCTTCTAACCATCAATGGAGATATTGGCGGCAGCCTGTATAGCGGTGGATGTGCGATCACGCTTGGACCAGAGGCCACGATCGGTCGCAGTGTTTACGCTGGTGGTTTCAGCCTGATCGCCGAGAGTGGCAGTCATGTGGGCTATGATGTTCATGCTGCGGTTTTCCAAAACAGGCTGAATGGGGAGGTCGGGAAAGATGTTGAGGTTGCCACCGGTGCCTTCGAATTCAACGGGTCAGCCGGCGGGAATGTGGACGTCGAATTGGGCGAGACCTGCCCATATTGCCTCGAATTTGTTCCTGTAGAAGCCATTCAACCCGGTCTGAGGATCGCAGATGATTCTACGGTTGGGGGAGAGATCACCTACAAAGTGACCGCGAGGAATTACGAGAGTGTGGATGCCAGTAACATTGAAATCCAACCCATGGAGGTTGATTTCGAAGAACTTCGAAATTCTGTTCTTCGTTTTATTGTCGTTCAAGAAATACGACGGGCGATAGGTGAATTTATTTCCTTGCTAATTGTGGGTGGACTGCTCGTTTATTTCCTTAAAGATAGGGTTCGGAGTGTTATGGATAAGATCTCTGGTAGCGCATTGCCCAGCTTTGGATGGGGGCTACTGGTGATCTTGCTCTTCCCTCTAGTGCTTATGGTCACACTCGCTCTAGTTATTGCGATGGCTACCATAGCTGGTCTAATTACTTTGGGACAACTATCTAGCATTGTTATCGGCTTCGGCGGTTTTACCATAGCTTCCTTTGTGGTTTTTTTCGTCTTCGTGATTTCGCTGGTAACTAAAGCGGTCTTTGCTTACATGCTTGGCAGGCTTGTAGTGGGGCGAATTTCCCAAGACACACTCGCGAGCCGTTGGGGTGATGTGTGGGCATTGGCTATCGGCGTACTGATATACGAAATCGTACGCACAATACCGATCATCGGCCTTTTTGTAGCAATGGCAGTCATCTTGGTTGGTGCCGGAGCGATTGTGAGATCTCTTCGAGATACGCTCAGGCTGTCCGCAGCCATTGCATGATGTCCTTGTGTGTAATCCAGGTATGGCTTCAACACCATACCTGGATACCAGTTTAATAAAAGTAAGCAATGCTAGAGACTGAAAGACTTAGCAGATGAGCGTACTAAAAAATGATGTCGCCGCTTTCATCGACTTAGACAATACGCTTTATACGAAATTCCTTTGGCAGGCACTTTTTGCACACCATAGACGAAACAGATTCAAACGCCTTGTTGTGGCTAGGTTTGTGGCTTTTCATTTTCCCCTGTGGCAGTTGGCTAAGGCAGGTCTAGTACCTAAGGACCTTTTCTACCGGATAAATGCAACCAACCTTGCCTGGCTGGTGGGAGGAGTTTCAATCGAAAGGGCGGAGAGGATTTGGGATTGGATTATCGATCACGAGATCTTACCTAATCTGCGCCCCGAGATGCAAGCTGTTATCGAGGATCACCGGAACCAGGTCCACAGGGTCATCTTGATTTCGGGTTCTTTTACACCCCTTCTCGACAAACTAGCCATCCGTTTGGGGCTTGAATGCGCTATTGCCACCCCACTGGTCGTGAAGGATGGACATTACACGGGAAAGATCGTCCCTCCCCTGAATATTGGGCAAGGTAAAGTTGAGCGCCTCCAGCGCTTTCTGAACGACCGAGGAAATGAAATTGATCTGGAGAAGTCTTACTTTTATACCGATGCCTTCGTGGATGCACCTGTCCTCGAGATGTTCGGCAATCCGATCGCTGTATATCCGGATTCACATCTGGCTGCCCTGGCAGCAGAGCGTGGCTGGTCGGTGATTGGATGTGCCCATGTGAACTGACACTTAGCCTTAGAAAGGAAACGCTTTTCGGGAAAAGTGAGGGGGCATCTTGAATATAAACGAAAGAAAGGTAGAGTGAAATGAATGCAATAATCACACTTAATCACCATACCAATCACCAAATGATGTGATGACACATCACCACATTAATTTGTATAGTTATAACAAGCCAATCGAAACTGAAATAGAAAGGAGAGAAAAATGACAATTGAACAGAACACAAGTATGAAAAAAGAACGACAACGTCTGGAAGGGCTGTGGTGGGCAGTAGCTCTGATCTGGGCCGGGTTGGTCCTTGGCGCTGACAGCATGGGGTTCCTGCCTCAAATTGGTAGCGCGGATACCTGGAGCTGGATCTTCCTTGGAGCGGGAGTGTTTGGCACTCTTGGTAATCTTTACCGGATGGGCTCATCTGATGCTCCGAACCCAACCTCTTGGGACTGGATTTGGAGTGGCGCCTTCCTGATCCTCGGCCTGGGCGGGTTTGCCGCGCTGAACATTTCCTGGCCGTTGATCCTGATCCTGTTTGGCGGGATTATCCTGGTCAACGTACTCTGGCAGCGTGATTAGGACCCTATCAATTTTCAAGAAGACGGTTTGAGATCAAACCACATAATCAAAGGAGGTCTGAAATGGCAACAGTATATGCAGTAATGGAAAAATACAACCGGCTCATCATCTTTTCGCTCTTGGGTGTGATCGTTCTGTTCCTCTTCGCTTGCACTTTCCACGATATTCTACCCATATGCCACTATCTGTTTGGGTGCGATCATATGATGCATCTATAGCCCCCTTCTCGATCAGCTTGATGCTCCCCAACCGCAGCCAGGTTTAAGGGCCCAATCCAATTATGCGCATAATGCAGAAAATGAGCTGGGCCCTGATCTGGTTGTAGAGACGATTGCCTATTACAATATTCTACACAAAACACTCAACTGGTTTACAAAGCCACATGACATAGAGTCTTTCTTGAAGAAATACCAAAATATCTACTTTGTTGATCTGACGTTTATCCTAAAAGGACTCCAGCCAATAATGGGATGACTACCAACGAAGAGGATTCGAACTCCAAGATGCGATCAGAATCCATAGTCCAGACTTATTTCACCCAATTATTCACGATTTTCAAACTTAATAGATGACAAAAACCACTCCACATCATCCGTAGAACGGTTTTCTGAATCATTTGTCCCTACGAGAACCTGAGTCGAACACCGCTTATGGGGAAATGCGTCATTTCAACATTGCTTTTGAGAATGAAAATTCTCGATCAAGGAATCGTCAAGGAACGCCAGTGTTGCCTATCATAGCAAAATTCTACAATCAAAACCGTCATGCAACGATGGTGTTTCCTTTAGAAGGGTCATATATCGATGAGGTTTTGTATATAATTAGGATAATCAAGCAAATAGAGAAAATGATTCTTTCATCTGAACCCCAACAAAGCCATTCGAGCGCATCCCAGCCAATTGCGGCCCAAAATTCCGCCATTGCATATGGATTGGGGTCATTTGGGTTGGAATCCCTCTACAAAGTGTTTGTGGGTTTTTATATGTTTTACTACATCGACCAGTTAGGGCTTGCCGTCGCGCTGGCAGCGGTCATCAATGTCATCTTTGCGATCTGGGACTCGGTAAACGATCCACTGGCGGGATTCCTCTCGGATAATACGCGCACTCGCTGGGGAAGGCGGAAGCCCTGGCTCTTGGTCGGACTGCCCTTCTACGTGGGTTTCTTGGTAATGGTTTACGCGGTGCCTGAACCTTTCCTCCAAGGAAAGGCGTTATTCTGGTATGCGTTGGGGATATTTATCCTATTTGAAGCAGCCTATACGATGATGGCGATTAACTACGCAGCGCTATT
>DATCYX010000617.1:0-4653 GCA_036526235.1 Anaerolineales bacterium
CTGACGAAGGTCGCACAGTAAGACCTGAGAAAGATTGACCATGAATAACGCCAGGTTGAAGGCATTCGTGAGCGGGATTTCTTTGACGTTCATGAAATCTTCCAAGCCCCAAAACTGTTTGGCATCCCTGAAATTGAACTCGATTTGGAAGCGCAAACTGTATAAGTCGATGATCTTTTCATAAGGCAGCTCCAGATCGCTAGCGAACAGGTTGACATTGGCAAAGGCGCCCGTCTTGAGATTGGTTTTGGTGATGATGACCACGTTGAGCGCTTGAGCGAAATCCGGATGCAGCATCACAGCTTGATAGATGCGGGTACAGATATCGCCTTGGGTGCTTTGCTCAACCAGGTACTTTTCTGGGATCCGTTGATAGTTGATCTTCTGACCATACTTCTTGCGGGGCCCGTTACGTTTTTGCTTGCCGTCGTAGATGAAGTACACGGCAGCATCGTGGCGCAGCTTGGAGATGAGCTGCAGGCCGCACTGCCGGACCATCTGCAAGGCATTATTGTTGCCAAAGTGTCCATCCAGCGCCAGATAACGGACGGTGACCAGGTTTTGCAGGGAGGCAAGCTGTTTTTTGACCATTTTCTGAATACGTTTCAGTTCCGGGGTCAGTTCAACCTGGGTTTTATCCCGGTTCTTGCTGCCCTGCGGACGACCAGACTTTTTCTTGGACGCTGATTTCTTCTTTGCCTGTCTCTTTTTCTGGCGGGCTTTGGCAGCGGCCTTTTCTTCTTCACTACGCACGACCTGCTCAACCTGAAGCGGATAGGAGTGCCGCTCCTCAACAGAAACCAGCGACAGAGCAAAGATAGCAATGCCTTTCACAGTCTTTGAGAGCAGCCCAGAGAAAAAATAATCCAAACCGTGGGTCTTTTTTCCGGATTTGGTCACCACACTCTCATCGCCGACTAGAAAATACTCGCCTGCAGGCCGGTAGAGATGTTGCGCAAAGAACTTCACGAAGACTTTTGGCCAGGGGATGCTGGCGTTGAAAAACCGCTGTACACTGCGATAACTGCCGCCTTTTCCCGCCCAACGGGAGATCCCTAACATCGTCACCCGACCGGTCATGCTTAACATGGCCTGGATTATCCGGCTTAGACGGCGCAAATCCGTCGTGGAAAGATAGGGCTGTATACATTGTAAAAGTGCTAAAATGTTCATCACGGGCTTCCTGTGGTAGGTTGGTTTGTGGTGAACACAACTTTACTACAGGTTGCCCTTTTCATTCATTTTGGCGAAGGTATTGTTCTTATAAACGATATTATAAGACGTAGACTCAACTCACAAGTGCAACTTTGTTGGCTGAAAAAGAGGTAAGCTGAGGTAGGATAAGAGTTTCTTGATCAGCCAAATCAAAGGAGCGCTTATGAGAACCTACAAACAGCTTACCCTAGAACAAAGATACCAGATATATGCCCTTATGAAAATGGGACATCAGCAAACACAGATCGCTAATTGCATAGGAGTGGGCAAATCCATGATCAGTCGAGAGCTGAGTCCCAATCGTGGTCAGCGTGGCTATCGACCCAAGCAAGCCCATGGCCTGGCGATGAGCGGGCGCAGGATCGCACGCCATTTTGGCATCCACCACTGCACAGTTTCGTTATGGGTCCAAGCCAGCGCTGCCAGTCTACCTGAAGTGCCGGTCCCCAAAAAGTCAAGACGGCCGAGATGGATGAATTGTTCACCTTTATTGGCAACAAAAAAACAGGTTCACCATACTCATGATCGTAGACCACCAAATATGCTCTTATCTAAGATGGGTAGAGATTTCTGATTAATCTCCGATGCCAGAAATCTGTTCGAATGCACCCCCCAATTGAAAATAAAGATCCATGTAAATCTTATATAAAGAATCGTACAAGCGGACAACTTTTTGATCAGGATGGTATGTATTCGTAACCTGCACCAGTGGGTAAAGATCCTCGAAGCGATTAACCACATTGGTGCCTATCAACGCCCAGAATGCTGCGCCCAAGCTGGATGTCTCTCCACTTGCAGGGATAAACAGGTCATGGTTGAGTACATTGGCGATGATCTGCGGCCACAGATCGGATTGGGTGAAGCCACCAGAAGCACGTATTTCTTTTACGTCTGCTCCCAAATCGATAAGCACGTCACGCAGGCTGCGAAGGCGGTAAGCGACCCCTTCCATCAACGCCCGCGCCATGTGGCGTGCATCGTGGTCTAGGGTTAGCCCAAAGAAGACGCCACGAGCGTTCATATTCCAATACGGGCTGCGCTCACCAGCGAAGAAGGGGAGACAGATCAAACCGTCAGCGCCAGGTGGTATTTCTAAAGCGGATGTGACCAGGTCATCGAATGAGATGCGAGCGTCTTTTGTTTGGCTGTGTAGCATCTGGTTGAAGGCATCCCGTAGCCAGGTAAGAGCCAGCCCACCGTTGTTGATGGCACCTCCTACCAGCCAATGACCCTCATCGATTGCATAGCACCAGCTGCGGGCTTGTTCGTCTAGCATAGGACGCGGGGCAATGATGCGGAATGCGCCGCTGGTACCAATCATGCAGGTCGCCTGACCTGGTAAGACTGCACCAGCGCCCAAACTGGAATTAACCGCGTCGGCAGAGCCGAGCACAAGAGGCGTTTCTTTCGGAATGCCCATCTGCGCAAATAGTTCTGCATTACGACCTTTAATAATTTTACGCGGGCTTACCAATGGGGAAAGTTGTTCAGGGCGTATCCCTGCCAGGTCTAACGAAGCAGCATTCCATTCCAGGCTGCGCGTGTTTAAGAGGGCAGTTCCAGCGGCGATGCCAGTATCCAGCAGATACTCCCCGGTTAATTGTTTCGTGACATATTCCTTGGCAGAGATATATCGGACGGTCTGCTTGAAAACCTGCGGCTGCTCTTCACGCAGCCAAATCAGCTTATACAGCGGATACATGCTGTGGACTGGACAGCCAGTCTGTTGATAGATCTTGAGCGGGTCGTGCGTATGCCGTACCTGCTGTGCCTGCCCTGTGGCGCGGTCATCCACCCAGGTGATGACTCCTGTCAATGGGCGATCAGCTTTGTCAATGGCGATCAAGCTATGATAAGCACCACCGATGCTGAAAGCCTGGCACGCCGAAGGGTTTACCCTAGCATTTTGGATGGCAGCCCTTACTGATTGGATCATGGCGGAAACAAGCTCTTGCGGGTCTTGCTCCTCCCATTTTCCTGTATTTTCACGTCTGGTATATCCCCCCGTACCAAAGCCAAGCAGTCGAGCCTGTGCATCAATGATGACACTCTTGCAACTGCCTGTGCCCAGGTCAATGCCTAAGAACCAATCGTTGCGTGCGTTTTCAGTCATTCCTGTTTTTATTCACACCACTCTATAGTGGGGCTGACCACCTTGTAGAGTCCGCAGCACGTTTTCAGCTGCCATCACGCCCACACGCTCGATTGATTCACGCGTATGCGCGCCGATATGCGGTGTAACGACCACATTCTCCAATTGCAGCAAGGGGCTGCCTTTCGGTGGCTCGTCGTTGTACACATCCAGGGCTGCCCCCGAAATTTGCTTATTGATAAGTGCGGTGTACAGCGCCTCCTCATCGACCAACGCGCCGCGTGCGGTGTTGATCAGATAAGCGGTTGGCTTCATGGCTTGCAGTTGCGCCGCGCCAATCATGTGTCGCGTCTCTTCACTGAGCGTGGCGTGAAGGGAAATATAGTCGGCTTCCCTGAGAACCTTATCAAAGCTCACCAACGAGATATCCTGCTCCACATTCTCTGGTTGTACATAAGGATCGTAAGCGAGCACCTTCATATCAAATCCCAGTGCCCGTTTGGCTACGCCGCGGCCGATCCGCCCCAAGCCAATTAAGCCGAGCGTTTTATTCCACAACTCATGCCCCTCGTATGCTCCCCATCCGCCTCCCCGCACAACCCTGTCTACAGACGGGATGTCGCGAGCGATGGAGATCATCAGCCCGATCGTCAGGTCTGCCACAGACTGGTCGTTTGCGCCCAGGCAGTTTGCGATCACGATGCCCTTTTGGGCTGCTGCGGTTAAATCGATGTGATCTACGCCCACACCGTGCATACTGACCACTTTTAGATTAGGCGCGTTTTCCAGCACATGGGCGGTCATGGGTACCACACCAATGATAGCCCCATCCACATCTTGCAGCAGTTCGATCAAGCGTTCCTCGGTCATCTTGTGTGTCATGTCTGCTTGGAGAATTTCACAGCCTGCCTGGTTCAGCACATCCCAGGGTTTAGAAGACGTGCTCCCGAATGAACGGCTTGCCACCAAAATTCTATACCTCATGCAGCAACACTCCCAATGGCTGCTACCAGTCGCTGCGCTTCGGCGGTGATCGCGGCCCAGTCGCCCCTCGCCACGGCTTTCTTGTCGACTAGATTGCCGCCCACAGCGACAGCAACTGCCCCTGCCTTGAGGAACTGGGCTGCGTTATCCGCGCTGACACCACCTGTCGGCACCAGCCGCAGTTGCGGAAGGGGAGCGAGCACCGCCTTGATATAGTCTGGCCCGCCGATGGCGCTGGCAGGGAAAACCTTCACGAGGTCAGCGCCTGCTTCCCAAACCTTCAGCATTTCAGAGGGCGTCATGGCGCCAGCCACAATGGGTTTGCCGTAGCGCTTGCACATCTCAATCGTGTCTAGGTTGAC
>DATCYX010000618.1:0-3050 GCA_036526235.1 Anaerolineales bacterium
CAAATGAAGAAGTGGAGAAGCTCAAGGCTTTTGTGGAGTCGGGAGGGGGGTTGGTGGTGATGGAAGAACCCTTGGTGCTGACCGACTTTGCTGATCGCCCTGACCCATTAGCGACATACCTGAGTGAGAGCTTTGGCATCGTTCTGGGAAATGATATAGTCGTCGATTTTACCTCTCAGCAGCCTTTTGTAGCGGTGGCTAATTCTTACGCCAGCCATCCTATAACCCAAAAGATGCAGGGCCTCGTATCGCTCTTCCCGACAACGCGTAGTGTCTCGGTAACAGGAGAATTTAATGACCTTAACCGAACCGAGCTTGTACTGACTGCTGAGAACGCGTGGGCAGAAACCGATTTGCAATCTCTGCAAGGAGGGGAGCAGATTGAGCTACAGCCGGATCCAGGGGTTGATATGCTTGGCCCAGTTTCGCTTGCAGTTGTCATTGAGAGTTTAGGCAAGCAAAATAGGCTGATCGTCTACGGAGATGCAGACTTTGCCAACGATGCGAATTTTATGCAATATGGCAATGGCGATTTGCTCATCAACTCGATCGATTGGGCTGCCGGACAGGAGAACCTGATCAAACTGACACCTAAGGATTCAATCCAACGGGTACTGATCCCACCGGGAAGGTACACGATGGGGCTGATCCTATTTGGTTTTGTTTTTCTAGTGCCTGGCGCTGTGTTGTTCTCCGGTATCGTTGTCTGGATTCAAAGACGCAAGAGAGGTTGATTCTTGAGTGAACCATCGACGCGCCGATATTGTATGTTTGTAGAGGAATGATTTATGATCCGGCGACCAACCTGGGTGCTTTTAGCCCTGTTTATCGTAATTTTGGCAGCAGCTTTGTTATGGCAGCGCTCGGAGGAGAATAAATCTGCAAGCGAGCCTACACCGACGCTTCCTGCGAGGCTGCTTGACATTGATGCGAATACTATACGCGATATAAAGATAGAAGATGACCAGGGTAACCGTCTATTTTTAAGAAAGCTAGGCGGGGGTCTCTGGATTATGACCGAACCCGAACGCCAAAATCTTGATCTAGAAGAATTAAACGCGAGAGTCACCCAATTGAGCTTAATTAACATCATGACCACTTTACAACCCGCACCAGATGCCGATGAGATTGGTTTGCTACCTCCAGCCTATACCTTGACGATAACTGATGAAGCTGGCAAGAAGTATATTTTGGATGTGGGTTCCGAAACACCAACCCAATCCGGGTACTATGTACGTATGAATGGATCAATCTATGTCGTCAGTAAATTTAATATTGATGGCATGATCGAGATGCTGGAAAATCCACCGATCGCGCCCCCTACTGGGACACCCACTGGTGCGGTGGCACCCCAAGAGGTTATTACTGGGACGGCTGTAACCACAACCACGCCATAGTGAGTGGAAATTGGGTATTGATTTTGAGTTAAAAAGAGTGTATTCTCATATTAAGTTGGTTGAAGATGTAATGGAGTCTGAATGATTGACGAAGATTTGTTGAGTGCAATTGAAGATCGAGAGGAAGAACACCCTGCTATTGCGCGCTTGATCGAATTGGGGCGGCAAAAATCATATGTCACGATTGACGATATATTGAGTTTTTTCCCCGATGCGGAAACCGATGTCGACCAGCTGGAAGAGGCATTTGCGGCATTGATCAGCGCCGGGATAGCATATATGGATGAGCCTGTGGCAGCTGGTCCATCCGATGATGAATTGGCGGAGGAAGAAATCGAGGAAGAGAGCCAGCGCGATCTTTCCATCGATGACAATTATCTAGCAAATATCGACACAGATGATACGATTGGACTGTACTTAAAAGAGGTCGGGCGTGTACCCTTGCTGACCGCTCGGGAAGAGGTTGAGCTGGCTCAACGCATCGAAGCGGGACGCTTGGCACGTGAGGAACTGGCGAGGGGTAATGTTAGCTCACGCCGGCGTGTTGAGTTGCAATTGTTGATTGAGGATGGATGGGCAGCACGCGAACACCTGATTACCGCAAATTCAAGACTGGTAATCAGTGTTGCTAAAAAGTATATGGGCCGTGGTGTGCCTTTTCTAGATTTGATCCAAGAAGGAAATATTGGTCTGATACGCGCGGCAAAAAAGTTCGATTATCGTCGCGGACATAAATTCAGTACCTATGCAACCTGGTGGATACGTCAGGCTGTGACGCGCGCCATTGCCGACCAGGGTCGCACAATCCGTGTTCCTGTTCACATGGGAGATCAAATCAACAAGCTGCTGCGCGTACAGCACCAGTTGACCCAACGGCTTGGTCGGGATCCAACAGTGGAGGAGCTGGCTGGAGCATTAGACGTCACACCCCAGAAGGTTGAAAATATGATCCAGGTGGCGCGGCGCCCACTTTCGCTCGAGACACCCACCGACGATGAAGAGGATTCGGTCCTGGGCGATTTCATCCAGGATGAGGAAGTGGCTGCCCCTGACGAAACAGCTACCTATAACCTATTGCGTGAGCATTTAGACAATGTGCTCAATGGCTTGCCTCCGCGCGAAGTGCGAATCCTTCAACTGCGCTATGGTCTCCTTGACGGCCAAGCATATACTTTAGAAGAGGTGGGTCGTAAGATGGGCGTCACTCGCGAGCGTGTGCGCCAGATTGAAGCTCAAGCGCTTAGTCGCTTGCGACACCCGGCTATTCGTCGGAAATTGCGCGAATATCTGAGCTGACAATACGGGTTATTTATTCAGACAGGGCTATGTGGACTTAATTCCCCCATAGCCCTGTTTTACTTTCTTTCGTAGATGAGCATCCCATCGCTTCCATACATGTCAGTTGGAATTTTTTGGCGAAGATGATATGCTGCCTGGAAGCGCGGATCTTTAAGCAAGCCTTCTCGACCATACACCTCCAAGATGACGACATAATCGGGAGCTTGATCGATGATGAGGTCTGGCGGGATAGCGTAGTTGATTACATATAAAGATGGGTCGAGCGGGAAGTAGCTGGTGGAGACGGGTGAGTTCAACCCGACCGTATCAAGGATGCGCGCACCGGTGTAATAACCCAATATACCCACATCCCCC